>NZ_JBIVGV010000007.1:0-262952 GCF_044748865.1 Pseudomonas sp. NPDC089734
CTGATTGCGGGCATCGCGGCCTACGTCAAATACCTGCGCCCGGAGATCAAGGTCATCGGCGTCGAACCGGACGACTCCAACTGCCTGCAAGCCGCGATGGCGGCCGGTGAGCGGGTGGTGCTGAATCAGGTCGGGCTGTTTGCCGACGGCGTGGCGGTGGCACAGATCGGCCAGCACACCTTTGAGGTCTGCCGCCAGTACGTCGATGAAGTGATCACCGTTAGCACCGACGAAATCTGTGCGGCCATCAAGGACATTTACGACGACACCCGCTCCATCACCGAACCGGCGGGGGCTCTGGGCGTGGCGGGCATCAAGAAATACGTCGAGCAGCGCGGCATCAGCGGCCAGACCCTGGTGGCCATCGATTCGGGTGCCAACGTCAATTTCGACCGCCTGCGCCACGTAGCCGAGCGCGCCGAACTGGGCGAAGGCCGCGAAGCCATCATCGCCGTGACCATTCCCGAGCAGCCGGGCAGCTTCAAGGCGTTCTGCCAGGCCATCGGCAAGCGTCAGATCACCGAATTCAACTACCGCTACCACACCGACCGCGAAGCCCACATTTTCGTCGGCGTGCAGACCCACCCGGAAAACGACCCGCGCAGCGCCCTGCTCGCCAGCCTGACGGATCAGGGGTTCCCGGTGCTGGACCTGACCGATAACGAACTGGCCAAGCTGCACATCCGGCACATGGTCGGCGGGCATTCGGAACGGGTCAGCGACGAAGTGGTGCTGCGCTTCGAGTTCCCGGAGCGGCCGGGCGCGCTGTTCAACTTCCTCGACAAGCTGGGCGGGCGCTGGACCATCTCGATGTTCCACTACCGCAACCACGGCGCGGCTGATGGCCGGGTAGTGGCCGGGCTGGTGGTGCCGGAAGAAGAGCGGCATCTGGTGGGCGCGGCGCTGGACGAAATCGGCTACCCGTACTGGGACGAGAGCCAGAACCCGGCCTACAAACTGTTCCTGGGCTAACCCGTAGGAGCGAATTCATTCGCGAAAGCAGCATTTCAAACGACAGATATGTGTCGAATGTACCGGCTCTTCGCGAATGAATTCGCTCCTACGGTGCTAGGCTCAATAAGGCTTCGCCTGCGAGGAATGTCTTCACGTGGAATACGTTACAGCACTGAAAACCCTGCATGTCGCCGCGATCACTTTATTGCTGCTAAGCGCCTTTGGGCTGGCGGGATGGGTCATCAAGGGACGCATTCATGATCGCCTCTTGCAGCGTCCGGCCTTGTTCGTCTGGCTGCTAATGGTCCTGTGCCTGGCGATCCTGCCCTTCAGCGGCTGGTGGCTGGTGCATCTGCTGGGGTTGTCACTGGGGCAGACGTGGGTATTGGCCAGTAGCGTGCTCTACGTCCTGGGGCTTTTCAGTGGGTTCTGGTTGCTGAGCCGACTGGCTCGCAAGGCGGGCAATTCGAGGTTCATGCTGGTACTGGCGATTTTCAGTGTCGCCTGTTTTGTCGCGATTGCCGGTCTGATGCTGTTCAGACCGGCTTGAGACGCTGCGTTTATCCGCGCAGTGAAATGACCGGCCAGCCGCGTTTTTCGGCTTCTGCACGCAGTTTCGGATCAGGGTCCACGGCGACGGGATGGGTCACCTGCTCCAGCAATGGCAGGTCGTTCATCGAGTCACTGTAGAAATAGCTGTCTTCCAGACTGAACGCGTTCTCTTCCAGCCAATCATTGAGCCGGGTCACCTTGCCTTCACGGAAACAGGGTATACCTGTCGTACGGCCACTGTAGCGTCCGTCGACCTGTTCGCACTCGGTCGCCAGCAGGGTGTCGATCCCCAGACGGGCGACGATGGGGCCTGTCACGAAGCGGTTGGTGGCGGTTATGACCACCAGTTTGTCACCTGCGTCGCGGTGTCTGGCGATCAGCTCCAGTGCTTTGGGCAGTACGATAGGTTCGATGCAGTCACGCATGAAGTCGCGATGCCACTCATCGAGCTGGGCCCTCTCTGTCCGCCCCAGGATTTCAAGGCTGAAATTCAGGTAGTCGGTCAGATTGAGGGTGCCAGCCAGGTAGTCGTCATAAAAGGCGTCGTTCCGCGTTTTGTAGGCCACGGGATCGAGAATGCCGCGTTCGCACAGGTAATCGCCCCATGCATGATCGCTGTCGCCGCCCAGAAGTGTGTTGTCGAGGTCGAATAAAGCCAGACGCATGGGGTTACTCGCTGAAATAACTGAAAAAAGAGCACAAGAATACGAGGTTTTCACAAGACTTCACATAAGGTGCTAAGGCTCGTTGCTGCTTTGATCGCCTTTGTGGAACAATGCGACGACATGCGTTTGCGAGGTTGTTGCCGTGATCGACCCCGATGGTTTCCGTCCTAATGTCGGGATTATTCTGACAAACGATGCTGGTCAGGTCCTATGGGCTCGGCGTATTAACCAAGATGCCTGGCAGTTTCCTCAAGGTGGGATCAACCCACAGGAGACGCCGGAAGACGCGCTTTACCGTGAGTTGAATGAAGAAGTCGGGCTTGAACGACAGGATGTGCAAATTCTTGCCTGTACTCGGGGCTGGTTGCGCTATCGTCTGCCACAACGACTGGTCCGTACTCATAGCCAACCGCTATGTATCGGGCAAAAACAGAAATGGTTTCTCCTGCGCCTGATCTCCAACGAGCAGCGGGTGCGGATGGATTTGACCGGTAAACCGGAGTTCGATGGCTGGCGCTGGGTCAGCTATTGGTACCCGTTAGGCCAGGTGGTGACATTCAAGCGCGAGGTGTATCGGCGCGCACTCAAAGAGCTTGCCCCGCGCCTTTTAGCGCGCGACTGACACGGAGTTCGACCCCGAGCCATGCTCAATACGCTGCGCAAGATCGTCCAGGAAGTTAACTCCGCCAAGGATCTCAAGGCGGCGTTGGGCATTATTGTGTTACGCGTCAAGGAGGCCATGGGCAGCCAGGTCTGCTCGGTCTACCTGCTCGATCCTGAAGCCAACCGCTTTGTGCTGATGGCTTCCGAAGGTCTGAACAAGCGTTCCATCGGCAAGGTCAGCATGGCGCCGAACGAAGGCCTCGTGGGTCTGGTCGGTACTCGCGAAGAGCCGCTGAACCTCGAAAACGCCGCCGATCACCCTCGTTATCGCTACTTTGCCGAAACCGGTGAAGAGCGTTATGCCTCTTTCCTCGGCGCGCCGATCATTCACCACCGTCGTGTGGTGGGCGTGTTGGTGATCCAGCAAAAGGAGCGGCGTCAGTTCGATGAAGGGGAAGAAGCCTTCCTCGTCACCATGAGCGCCCAACTGGCAGGCGTTATCGCCCACGCTGAAGCCACGGGCTCGATCCGCGGTCTGGGGCGTCAGGGCAAGGGTATTCAGGAAGCCAAGTTCGTCGGCGTGGCGGGCTCGCCCGGCGCTGCGGTTGGTGTCGCGGTGGTCATGCTGCCACCTGCCGATCTGGAAGTCGTGCCCGACAAGGCCGTCAGCGATATCGATGCCGAACTGACCCTGTTCCAGAATGCGCTGGAGGGCGTGCGCAATGACATGCGTACCCTGTCGGCGAAGCTCGCGACGCAACTGCGTCCGGAAGAGCTGGCGCTGTTCGATGTTTACCTGATGATGCTCGACGATGCCTCGCTGGGCAGCGAAGTGACCAACATCATCAAGACCGGCCAGTGGGCGCAAGGTGCCCTGCGCACGGTGGTGAACGAGCACGTCAAACGTTTTGAGCTGATGGACGACGACTACCTGCGTGAGCGGGCCTCCGACGTCAAGGATCTCGGTCGTCGTCTGTTGGGCTATCTCCAGGAAGCCCGCCAGCAGGCGTTGGTCTACCCCGATAACACCATTCTGGTCAGCGAAGAGCTGTCGCCGGCAATGCTCGGTGAGGTGCCGGAAGGCAAGCTGGTCGGCCTGGTGTCCGTACTGGGCTCGGGCAACTCCCATGTCGCGATTCTGGCGCGGGCCATGGGCATTCCCACTGTCATGGGCCTGGTGGACTTCCCTTATTCCAAGGTCGATGGCATCGACCTGATCGTCGATGGCTACCACGGCGAAGTCTTCACCAACCCCAGCGATATCGTGCGTCAGCAGTTCGCCAAGGTGGTGGAAGAAGAACGCCAACTGTCCCAGGGGCTCGATGCCCTGCGTGAGCTGCCTTGCGTGACGCTGGACGGGCATCGCATGCCGCTGTGGGTCAACACCGGTCTTCTGGCCGATGTCGCCCGCGCCCAGCAGCGTGGTGCCGAAGGTGTAGGGCTGTATCGCACCGAAGTGCCGTTCATGATCAACCAGCGCTTTCCGAGCGAAAAGGAACAGCTGGCCATTTACCGTGAACAACTGGCGGCTTTCCACCCACTGCCGGTGACCATGCGCAGTCTGGACATCGGTGGCGACAAGGCGTTGTCCTACTTCCCGATCAAGGAAGAGAACCCGTTCCTGGGCTGGCGAGGCATTCGCGTGACTCTCGACCACCCGGAAATCTTCCTGGTACAGACCCGCGCCATGCTCAAGGCCAGTGAAGGCCTGAATAACCTGCGCATTCTGTTGCCGATGATTTCCAGCACCCATGAAGTGGAAGAGGCCTTGCACCTGATCCACCGTGCGTGGGGTGAGGTGCGTGACGAAGGTACCGATGTGCCGATGCCGCCAGTCGGCGTCATGATCGAGATCCCGGCGGCCGTCTATCAGACCCGGGACCTGGCCCGTCAGGTGGACTTCCTGTCGGTGGGCTCCAACGACCTGACCCAATACCTGTTGGCGGTTGACCGTAACAACCCGCGCGTCGCGGACCTCTACGACTACCTGCACCCGGCCGTATTGCAGGCCTTGCAGACGGTCGTGCGTGATGCTCATGCCGAAGGCAAGCCCGTCAGCATCTGTGGCGAAATGGCAGGTGACCCGGCGGCTGCGGTTCTGTTGATGGCGATGGGTTTCGACAGCCTGTCGATGAACGCCACCAACCTGCCGAAAGTGAAGTGGATGCTGCGCCAGATCAACCTGAGCAAGGCCAAGGAACTGCTGGCCCAGTTGATGAATAACGATAACCCGCAAGTGATCAGCAGCTCGCTGCAACTGGCTCTGCGCAACCTGGGGCTGTCCCGGATGATCAATCCAGGTTCAGTCAAAGGGCATTAAGCGTAGGAGCGAATTCATTCGCGAAAGCATCATTTCGCGAATGAGCGGAACGCCGCCCGATTCGCTCCTACAAGTATCTCCATCTCTCCCAATCTTGCGCCATATGGTCCGAAACTGTGTTCGATCAGCTGTCGGCTGCCATCGGCATTGACGATCAGCACCGTGCTGGCCCGCGTTCCGTAGTTGGGGCTGGCAATGAAGAGGCTGGACAGCAGGGTTTCAGTCGCCAGTCCTACGCCGGTATCGGGCAGTTCGGCCTCGGGAGCGGGGTCGGCATCCTGTAACAGGTGCAACAGCGCAGAAGGCTGCGGGTCATCCAGTTGTGCCTGCAAGGCTGCCGTGGCCTTGCGCACCTTTGGCCAGGGCGTATCCAGACCGGCATTGGAAAGGCCATGGACACCTTCGCTCACCGGCATGGGCTGCGGGTTTCGCGAATTGAGGTAATAAAGTCGCCCTGCATCTCCCACCAACAGGTTGAAGCCCGTGTATTCGCCTGCCCGGCTGACGGTTTCGGCCAGATAGTCCTCCAGCGATTGCTCCCCCTTGAGAAACTGCGCAACCAGTTCGCCTCTGGATCGCAGACCCAACGGCTGATTCGGGTCGCGGACATTGGTCAGGGCCGCAAAGCGTCCATCAGCACCGATTCCCATCCAGGTGCCACCGGCCTCCAGGTCGCGCCCGGCATGGACTGTCGGATGATCCGGCCACTGTGCCAGCGGCAGGGTGGGGCGGGCATAGAACTCGTCACGGTTGGCCGCCACGATCAGTGGCTGCGGATGGGAAGGGCGCCAGGCGAATACGATCAGACACATGCGGTACTCCTTTTTCGGACACTCTACGATTCATCCATCGCCCACCGCTAGAGCATCACGCCGTGCTCCGGTAACATGCCGGACTGATTTTGGGGGCTCCCATGGAATTTCTGGTCTATCTGGCATTGGGTGCCTGTGCGGGTGTGCTGGCCGGCCTGTTTGGCGTCGGCGGCGGCATCATTATCGTTCCGGTGCTGGTATTCAGTTTCGGCCTGCAAGGTTTCGACGCTTCGGTGCTGACTCACCTGGCGGTCGGGACTTCTCTGGCGACTATTGTCTTCACGTCGATCAACTCCGTTCGCGCCCATCACAGCGTGGGTGCGGTGCGCTGGCCGATCTTTGCATGGCTGACGGTAGGTATTCTGGTGGGCGCCGGTCTGGGTTCATTGACGGCCAGTTACATTGCCGGGCCTTACCTGCAGAAGATCATTGGTGTCTTTGCGCTGGCGGTTGCGCTGCAGATGGCGCTGGACCTCAAGCCCAAGGCCAGTCGTGACGTACCCGGAAAGCCCGGCCTGACAGCCGCTGGCGTGGTGATTGGCTGGGCTTCGGCGATCTTCGGGATCGGCGGTGGTTCGTTGACCGTGCCGTTCCTGACCTGGCGCAGTGTCTCGATGCAGCAGGCCGTGGCCACTTCGGCGGCCTGCGGTTTTCCGATTGCCGTGGCAAGTGCAATAAGTTTCATGATTCTGGGCTGGCACGATCCCCTGTTGCCACCGCATAGTCTGGGGTTCGTTTACTTGCCTGCGTTACTGGGCATCGCCGTTACCAGTATGTTTTTTGCGCGCTTCGGTGCCCGGCTGGCACACAAGCTGTCGCCACGCCTGCTGAAACGACTGTTCGCGGCGTTGCTGCTGTGCGTCGGTACCAGTTTCCTGATCTAGCCGTTTTTCGGATTCAATCGCCTGCAAGGGCGTTTCAATTGAGGAGTCGCAATGCTGCCTTACCCGCAGATTGACCCGGTTGCCGTATCGCTCGGCCCGCTGCAAATTCACTGGTACGGATTGATGTATCTGGTCGGCATTGGCGGGGCATGGTTGCTCGCCTCGCGTCGCCTGAACGCCTTCGATCCGACCTGGACCAAGGAAAAACTCTCCGACCTGATCTTCTGGCTGGCCATGGGTGTCATCGTCGGCGGACGTCTGGGTTATGTGCTGTTCTACGATCTGCCGGCCTATCTCGCCAATCCGCTGCTGATCTTTGAAGTGTGGAAAGGCGGCATGGCCTTCCACGGCGGTTTTGTCGGCGTGATGCTGGCGGCCTGGTGGTTCGGCAGACGCAACGGCAAGACCTTCTTCCAGTTGATGGACTTCGTGGCCCCGCTGGTGCCGATCGGTCTGGGTGCCGGGCGTATCGGCAACTTCATCAACGCCGAGCTGTGGGGCAAGCCAAGCGATGTGCCATGGGCCATGGTTTTCCCGCCGTTCAGCGACCCGGCGCAACTGGCGCGTCATCCGTCGCAGTTGTATCAGTTCGCCCTTGAAGGCGTGGCACTGTTCATCATTCTCAACCTTTATGCACGCAAGCCGCGCCCGACCATGGCGATTTCCGGCATGTTTGCGATGTTCTACGGGATTTTCCGTTTCGTGGTCGAATTCGTCCGGGTTCCGGATGCGCAGCTCGGCTATCTGGCGTGGGGCTGGGTCACCATGGGGCAGATTCTCAGTCTGCCGATGATCATCGCCGGTATGGCCATGATCTGGCTGGCCTACAAGAAGCGCGATCTGGCTGCCAAGACTGCGGCTTAATACTGAAACGCCGGGTGAGATTGCCCGGCGGGTTCACCGATGCAGGTAATTTATGAAGCAATATCTGGAATTAGTCGCCCATGTGATCAAGCACGGGACCTTGCAATCCAACCGTACCGGGGTCAACACCATCAGCTTTCCCGGCGCGATGCTGCGTTATGACCTGCAGGAAGGCTTCCCGGCGATCACGACCCGGCGCATGGCCTTCAAGTCGGCCATCGGTGAGATGGTCGGTTTCCTGCGTGGCGTGAGCAACGCGGCGGAGTTTCGCGAGCTGGGCTGCAAGGTCTGGGATCAGAACGCCAATGAAAACGCCCAGTGGCTGAACAACCCGTTCCGCAAGGGCGAGGACGATCTGGGCGAGATCTACGGCGTGCAATGGCGTAAATGGCCTGCCTACAAGCGCATTGAAACCGGCAATGCGGCGGCGATCGAGCTGGCGGTCAGTCAGGGCTACAAGCAGATTGCCGAGTCCGAAGAGGATGGCGAAAGCTTTGTGGTGCTGTACAAGGCCATCGACCAGATTCGCCAGTGTGTCGACACCATCATCAAGGACCCGGGCAGCCGCCGCATCCTGTTCCACGGCTGGAACTGCGCGCAGCTCGACGAGATGGCCCTGCCGCCTTGCCACCTGCTCTACCAGTTGCACCCGAACCCGCAGACCCGCGAAATCTCGCTGACGCTGTACATCCGCTCCAACGACCTGGGGCTCGGGACACCGTTCAACCTGACCGAAGGCGCTGCGTTGCTGAGCCTGATCGGCCGCCTGACCGGTTACACGCCACGCTGGTTCACCTATTTCATCGGTGATGCCCACGTTTACGAGAACCACCTGGACATGCTCAACGAACAGCTCACCCGTGAGCCGTTCCCGATGCCGAAACTGGTGATTTCAGACCGCGTGCCCGAGTTCGCCAAGACCGGCGTCTATCAGCCCGAGTGGCTGGAACTGATCGAGCCTTCCGATTTCTCCCTGGAAGGGTATGAACACCACCCGGCGATGACAGCGCCGATGGCGGTGTGAGTCTTCTTCGCGAATGAATTCGCTCCTACGGTAGGAGCGAATTCATTCGCGAACGCTTCAATGCCCATGACTCTTGCCCACATGCGAGGGTTCGCCCTCAAGGGTTGCCACGGCACCAGTCATCTCCAGCCGCTCCAGAATTCCGCAGTGGTCCGGTCTTCCATCGCCGCAACGTCGACGCAGGTCCAATAGCTGCTCCTGCAAGGCTTGCAGGCTGGCGATGCGGGCGTTGACGTGTTCAATATGCTCGTCGATCAATGCATTGACGCTTTCGCACTGGTCCTGCGGACTGTCGCGTAGCCTGAGCAGGCTGCGGATTTCTTCCAGCGTCATGTCCAGGCTGCGGCAGTTGCGGATGAACGACAGCCGTTCCACGTGAGCCTGGGTGTACAACCGGTAATTACCGTCGCTACGGGCCGGTGCAGGCAGCAGGCCTTCGCGTTCGTAATAACGGATGGTTTCGACTTGAGAGTCCGTCAACTTTGCCAGTTCGCCGATCTTCATGTGTTTCATCTCGTTTGAGCGCTTGACCCTATAGTGGCTACAGGGTGTTCACTTGGCAACAAGTAGATCCTGGAGCGGACCCATGGGCCAGATGACAGACATTTCTCCAAAGCACGACCACGACGAGCGCGGGCTCAAGAAACCCGAGCCTGCTTCTTCCTGTTGTTCCAGCGGTTGTGCGTCAGCGGCTGCCAACAGCGCAGCGACGTTCAGCGAAGCACCTGCAGCCGGCGGACGTTTGAGTCGCTTCCGCATCGAGCAGATGGACTGCCCGACCGAACAGACGCTGATCCAGAACAAGTTGGGCAAGATGTCCGGCGTGCACAAGCTGGAGTTCAACCTGATCAACCGCATCCTCGGTGTCTGGCATGAGCTGCCCGGTACCGATCCGATTCGTGAAGCCATCGGGTCGCTGGGCATGCAGGCCGAACCGCTGGAAGAGGGGGCGGATCAGGATACGCCTGCCGTGCCTGCCCAGAAAAAGCCCTGGTGGCCTCTGGCATTGTCCGGGGTGATGGCGTTGGGGGCGGAAGTCGTCCATTTCGCCGAGCTGGGCCCCACCTGGGTCGTGGCGCTGCTGGCCCTGATCTCGATCTTCAGTTGCGGTCTGGCGACCTACAAGAAGGGCTGGATCGCCCTCAAGAACTTCAACCTCAATATCAATGCCCTGATGAGCATCGCGGTGACGGGTGCGGTCCTGATCGGTCAATGGCCTGAAGCGGCCATGGTGATGTTTCTGTTCACGGTGGCCGAACTGATCGAGGCCAAGTCTCTGGACCGCGCCCGAAACGCCATCAGCGGTCTGATGCAGTTGACGCCGGACATGGCGACTGTCAGGCAGAGCGATGGAAGTTGGGTTGAAACCGACGTCAAGCGTGTCGAGCTGGGCGCTATCGTGCGTATCAAGCCCGGAGAGCGTGTCGGTCTGGATGGTGAGGTGGTGTCGGGGGATTCGACCATTGATCAAGCCCCGATTACCGGCGAGAGCCTGCCGGTGGAAAAGACCGTGGGCGACAAGGTCTTTGCCGGCACCATCAACCAGTCTGGCTCGCTGGAGTACCGTGTGACAGCTGCGGCGAGTCATTCCACTCTGGCGCGGATCATTCATGCCGTGGAAGCGGCACAGGGTTCACGGGCGCCGACTCAGCGTTTCGTCGACAGCTTTTCACGGATCTACACCCCGCTGGTGTTCCTCACCGCACTGGCCGTGGCGCTGGTTGCACCGTTGTTTCTGGGCGGAGCCTGGTTTGACTGGATCTACCGGGCGCTGGTGCTGTTGGTAGTGGCGTGCCCTTGTGCGCTGGTGATTTCTACACCGGTGACCATTGTCAGCGGTCTGGCTGCTGCGGCGCGTAAAGGCATTCTGATCAAGGGGGGCGTCTACCTGGAAATGGGCGAGAAGCTCGATTACCTGGCCCTCGACAAGACCGGCACCCTCACCCACGGCAAGCCGGTGCAGACCGACTATCTGCCGCTGGACGTGACCGTTGCGGACAGCGCACCGGCCATTGCCGCGAGTCTGGCCGCTCGTTCCGATCACCCGGTTTCCCAGGCCATCGCCAAGGCGGCCGGACAGGATCAACGCCTGCATGAGGTCAGCGCTTTCGAGGCCTTGCCGGGACGCGGTGTGAAAGGCGAGATCAATGGCCAGCTTTACCACCTGGGCAACCATCGGCTGGTTGAAGAGCTGGGCCTGTGCTCGCCGGAGCTGGAAACCCGACTCGATGCGCTGGAGATACAGGGCAAGACCGTGGTGCTGCTGCTCGATACCTCGGGGCCGCTTGCACTGTTTGCGGTGGCCGATACGGTCAAGGACAGCAGTCGCGAAGCCATCGCCCAGTTGCATGAACTGGGGGTCAAGACCTTGATGCTGACCGGCGACAATCCGCACACCGCCAAGGCCATTGCGGGTCAGGTCGGGATCGATCAGGCGCGCGGGAATCTGCTGCCTGTGGATAAGTTGCAGGCCATTGAAGACCTGTATGCCCGCAAGCATCGGGTCGGGATGGTGGGCGACGGTATCAACGACGCGCCAGCGCTGGCCCGCTCCGAGATCGGTTTCGCCATGGCCGCAGCAGGCACCGATACCGCGATTGAAACTGCCGACGTGGCCCTGATGGACGACGATCTGCGCAAGATCCCGGCATTCATTCGCCTGTCACGCAATGCTTCGGCCATCCTCAAGCAGAACATTGCCCTGGCGCTGGTCACCAAGGTGTTCTTCCTGGGCATCACCTTTGCGGGGATGGCGACCATGTGGATGGCCGTGTTTGCCGATATGGGCGTGAGCCTGTTGGTGGTGTTCAACGGGTTGCGATTGCTCAAGAAGTGAGGCTTTTTCGCGGATGAATCCGCTCCTACAGGCTCTCCGTAGGAGCGAATTCATTCGCGAAAGCCGTCAACCCAATCTCTCCCGCCCCCACGCAATAAACGTCTCCAGCAACGACTTCAACACCTTCCGGGTCGGTGCAGCCAGATCAGGCCGGTAGTGGAAAGGCGCGAACTCTTCCATGTAGGTGCTCTGTGCCAGCTCCAACTGGACGGCGTGGATGTTGCTGGCCGGATCGCCGTAATGGCGGGTGATGTGCCCGCCCTTGAAGCGTCCGTTGAGCACATGGCTGTAGTCCTTGGCCGCTGCACACACGCTTTCCAGTCGGGCTGCCAGCTCGTTGTCACAACTGGCGCCGTTGAAGGTGCCCAGGTTGAAGTCCGGCAGGCGTCCCTCGAACAGATGAGGGATATGGCCGCGGATGGAGTGGGCATCGAACAGCAGGGCATAGCCGAACTCGTCGCGCAGGCGTTGCAGCTCCTGTTCCAGCGTCTGGTGGTAAGGCACCCAGATTTCTTGCAGGTAGCGGGCACGCTCTTTGGCATCGGGCGTCTGGCCGTCCTTGAACAGCGGCACGCCATCGAACAGGATCGACGGAAACAGCCCGGTCGTTGCACCGGCATACAGGGGCTTGTCGTCGGACGGTCGGTTGAGGTCGATGACGAAGCGCGAATACTCGGCCGCCAGCGTACTGGCACCCAGCTCGGCCGCGAAGTCGTACAGGCGCGGGATGTGCCAGTCGGTATCCGGCAGGCTCAAGGCTTCGTCCACCAGACCGGCCTCGACCGCTGGCGTCAGTTTCAAGCCGGCGTGAGGCATGCTGATCAGCAGCGGGACTCGGCCACGCTTGAATGTCAGAACGTTATCCACAGGGCTCTCCTTCAGAACGATGATTCGACGCCGTGACGCACGATGCGTTTATCCAGGTCGCCGCCCAGCCAGTAGGCCAGATCGGCAGGACGCTCGATGTTCCAGGCGACGAAGTCCGCTACCTTGCCGACCTCCAGCGAGCCATGGGTAGCGTCCATGCCCAATGCCCTGGCGGCGTTCAGAGTGACGCCTGCCAGCGCTTCTTCGGGTGTCATGCGAAACAGTGTGCAGGCCATGTTCAGCATCAGGCGCAGCGACAGGCCCGGCGATGTGCCGGGGTTCATGTCGGTGGCGATGGCGATGGGCACGCCATGTTTGCGCAGGGCATCCATCGGCGGCAGCTGGGTTTCGCGCAGAAAGTAATACGCGCCCGGCAGCAGCACCGCGACGGTCCCGGCAGTGGCCATGGCGATGGCGTCTTCTTCGGTCATGAACTCCAGATGGTCCGCCGACAAGGCCTTGTAGCGGGCGGCAAGGCTGGAGCCGCCCAGTGACGACAGCTGTTCGGCGTGCAGTTTCACTGGCAGGCCAAGTTGCCGGGACGCGATGAACACCTGTTCGACCTGTGCGGGGGAGAATGCCAGGTACTCGCAGAATGCATCCACAGCGTCGACCAATCCTTCTGCGGCCAGGGCCGGAAGCATCTCATTGCAGATGTGCTGGATGTAGTCGTCAGCGCGATCGGTGTATTCCGGCGGCAGGGCATGAGCGGCCAGGCAGGTACTGCGTACAGTGACCGGCAACGCATTGCCCAGGCGTCGGATGACCTGGAGGATCTTGCGTTCGCTGTGAAGATCCAGCCCGTAACCGGACTTCATCTCCACCGTGGTCACGCCTTCCTTGAGCAGGTGTTTCAGACGTCGCTCGGCACTGGCGAACAATTCATCTTCGCTGGCCGCTCGCGTCGCCCGCACGGTGCTGGCAATGCCACCGCCCGCAGCGGCGATATCGGCATAGCTCACGCCCTGCAGGCGTTGCTCGAATTCACCACTGCGATTGCCACCGAACACGATGTGGGTGTGGCAATCGATAAGGCCGGGCGTGACCCAGGCACCGCCCAGGTCTACCGTGCTGGCGAAGTCCGCTTCCGGAAGCCGGGCCTGAGGCCCGATCCAGTGGATGAGTTCTCCAGAGGTCACGATGGCGGCATCTTCGATGATCGAGTAGTTGCCTTGCGCCATGCTTGCGATGTGACAGTTCTTCCAGAGTGTTCTCATCCCGGGCCTCCTGGATTTATGGGGTGTTTGAGGTCTGTCTCGGTTTTATCCACAGGTAGTAGGCAATGACCAGCAACACGACCCAGATAGCACCGACGATCAGCGCTGCCCGGTTGTCGGGGAAGTAGCCCAGTACACCGAAAATAAAGAGCATGAAGACGATGGCGGCAGCTGGCCCGTAAGGCCAGAACGGCACCGGAAACTTCAGTTGGGCGGCTTCTTCGCGGCTCATCGAGCGGCGCATCGCGACCTGGGTCAGCAGGATCATCAGCCATACCCAGACCGTGGCGAAGGTGGCCAGCGAGGCGATGAGCAGGAAGACGTTCTTCGGGATCAGGTAGTTGAGCAGTACGCCTGCCAGCAGTGTCACGCCCATCACCACGACGGTCATCCACGGCACGCCCTGGCGCGACAGGCGGGCAAAACTGGCCGGAGCCTGACCTTCCTGAGCCATGCCATACATCATGCGGCCAGCGCCGAAGATGTCACTGTTGATGGCCGACACGGCTGCCGAGATCACCACGATATTGAGAATGGTGGCTGCCGAGGCAATGCCCAGATTGTCGAAAATCTGTACGAACGGGCTGCCTTGGGTGCCGATCTGCGGCCATGGATAGATGGACATCAGCACGAACAGGGTCAGCACGTAGAACAGCAGGATACGCAGCGGCACGGCATTGATGGCCTGAGGCAGCGTGCGTTGCGGGTTCTTGGCTTCACCCGCGGTGATGCCGATGATTTCGATACCGCCGAAGGCGAACATCACCACGGCCAGCGAGGCGATCAGGCCACCCACGCCATTGGGCATGAAGCCGCCGTGGGTCCAGAGGTTGCTGATACCGATGGTGCTGTCACCGCTGGATGAGCCGATGCCGAATAGCATGATGCCGAAACCGGCCACGATCATTGCCACGATGGCGCCGACCTTGAGCAACGACAGCCAGAATTCGGTTTCGCCGAAGACCTTGACGTTGCACAGGTTGAGCGCGCCGATCAGGAACACGATGCCCAGCACCCAGATCCAGCGCGGTACTTCCGGGAACCAGAAGCCCATGTAGATCCCGAACGCCGTGACATCCGCCAGACAGACGATGATCATCTCGAAGGCGTAGGTCCAGCCCAGCACGAAGCCTGCCATGGGGCCGAGATAACGGCTGGCATAGTGGCTGAACGAGCCGGAGGTCGGGTCATACACGGCCATCTCGCCAAGGGCGCGCATGACCATGAAGACCGCCGCACCGCCGATCAGGTAGGCCAGCAGAACGGCAGGTCCCGCTTGCTGGATCGCGGCGGCAGAGCCATAGAACAACCCTGTGCCGATGGCAGAGCCCAGGGCCATGAAGCGAATGTGGCGAGCTGATAACCCGCGTTTCAAACCATCTTTTGACGTCATTTCCGGTCCATTTCATTACTGGATATGGCAAGTAGCTGCGAGAACACCTGCTTTCGGCTTCCCGCAGCGATTGACCATTGCGAGCCCTGCCAGGCTCGCGGTACATCACAGACTGGGTAGCAGACGTGCAGGAACCAACGGGTTCAGGCAAGTTGAGGACAACAGCTGGCTGGCAGCTTCGATGTCCGGTGCAAAAAAACGGTCCTTCTCATAGGAAGGGACTTTGCTGCGAAGGGTGGCGCGGGCCTGCTCCAGCTTTGGCGATGTTTTCAGGCTATTGCGCAGGTCCAACCCCTGGCACGCAGCCAACCATTCTACGGCAAGAATCCCTCGAACGTTTTCTGCCATTTCCCATAACCGCTTGCCGGCAGCCGGTGCCATGGAAACATGGTCCTCCTGATTGGCCGAAGTCGGCAGGCTGTCGACGCTGTGTGGATGGGCCAAAGCCTTGTTTTCACTGGCCAGAGCCGCTGCGGTGACTTGCGCGATCATGAAACCGGAGTTGACGCCGCCATTGGCCACCAGGAACGGCGGCAGTTGCGACATGTGCTTGTCCATCATCAACGAAATGCGTCGTTCGCTCAGCGAACCGATTTCCGCGATGGCCAGGGCCAGGTTATCGGCGGCCATGGCCACGGGTTCGGCGTGGAAGTTACCGCCGGAGATCACATCGTTTTCGGCGGCGAATACCAGCGGGTTGTCGGAAACGGCGTTGGATTCGATCTCCAGCACGTCGGCTGCCTGACGCAACTGGGTCAGGCAGGCACCCATGACCTGGGGCTGGCAGCGCAGCGAGTAGGGGTCCTGCACCTTGTCGCAGTTGCGGTGGGATTCGGAGACCTCGCTGCTTTCTCCTAGCAGGTCGCGATAGCAGGCTGCGGCATCGATCTGGCCGCGCTGACCGCGTGCGGCATGAATACGGGCGTCGAACGGCGAGCGCGAGCCGAGAACGGCTTCGACGGTGAGGGCACCGCAGGTCATGGCACCGGCGAACAGGTCCTCGGCCTCGAACAGGCCGCGCAGCGCAAAGGCCGTGGACACCTGAGTGCCGTTGAGCAGGGCCAGACCTTCCTTGGCGGCCAGTGTCAGCGGTTTCAGGCCGGCCACCGCCAGGGCATCCACAGCGTCGAGCCATTCACCCTTGTAGCGCGCCTTGCCTTCGCCCAGCAGCACCAGCGACATATGGGCCAGCGGGGCCAGGTCGCCGGAAGCGCCTACCGAGCCCTTGAGCGGGATATGCGGATAGACCTCGGCATTGATCAGCGCAATCAGGGCGTCTATCACCACGCGGCGGATGCCGGAGAAACCACGGCTCAGGCTGTTGACCTTGAGCACCATGATCAGGCGCACCAGCTCGTCGCTGATCGGCTGCCCGACACCTGCTGCGTGGGACAACACCAGCGAACGTTGCAGGTTTTCCAGGTCCTGGCTGGCGATGCGGGTCGAGGCCAGCAGGCCAAAACCGGTATTGATGCCATAGGCCGTGCGGTTCTCGGCCAGAATCCGCTCCACGCAGGCCACACTGTCATCGATCTGTTGATCGGCACTGCTGTCGAGTGCCAGGGTCAACGGCTGCTGATAGACCGCACGCAGTTGCGCCAGTGTCAGCGTACCGGGGATCAGGTTCAGTGCCGTGGCGGGTTTGATCGTGCTCACTGTGCTGCTACTCCTTTATTGATATCAGTCGTTCGCTCGGGCTGAGTGTTGGCTGTTCTGTATTGAGTCAGCCTGAGCGTCGACTGTTGTCATGGCCTGCCGGGTGTTCGCGACAGGTGCTTCAACCTTCAATCATCGGCAGGTTCAGCCCCTGTTCCCTGGCGCAGTCGATCGCGATCGGGTAACCGGCATCGGCGTGACGCATGACACCTGTTGCCGGGTCGTTATGCAACACGCGGGCGATGCGTTTGGCGGCATCATCGGTGCCGTCGCAGACAATCACCATGCCTGAATGCTGCGAAAAGCCCATGCCGACACCACCGCCATGGTGCAGCGAAACCCAGGTCGCACCACTGGCTGTGTTGAGCAGGGCATTGAGCAATGGCCAGTCGGAGACTGCATCCGAGCCATCACGCATGGATTCGGTTTCGCGGTTGGGGCTGGAAACCGAGCCGGAGTCCAGATGATCGCGGCCGATCACCACGGGAGCCGACAGCTCGCCGCTACGGACCATCTCGTTGAAGGCCAGCCCCAGTCTGGCGCGCTGGCCCAGACCGACCCAGCAGATTCGTGCGGGCAGGCCCTGGAAACTGATGCGTTCACGGGCCATGTCCAGCCAGTTGTGCAGATGGGCGTCGTCCGGGATCAGTTCCTTGACCTTGGCGTCGGTCTTGTAGATGTCCTGCGGATCACCCGACAGCGCTGCCCAGCGGAACGGTCCTACGCCACGGCAGAACAATGGCCGAATGTAGGCTGGAACAAAGCCGGGGAAGTCAAAGGCATTGGAGACGCCTTCTTCCTTGGCCATCTGACGGATGTTGTTGCCGTAGTCGAAGGTCGGGATGCCTGCCTTCTGGAACGCCAGCATGGCTTCGACATGTTCGGCCATTGACTGCTTGGCGGCTTTGACCACCGCTGCGGGCTCACTCAAGGCGCGGGCGCGGTAGTCTTCCCAGCTCCAGCCTTTGGGCAGGTAGCCATTGAGCGGGTCGTGGGCGCTGGTCTGGTCAGTGACCATGTCCGGACGCACGCCGCGGCGGACCATTTCCGGAAGAATTTCGGCTGCGTTGCCGCACAGGGCGATGGAGATGGCCTTGCCTTCAGCGGTGTAGCGGGCGATACGCGCCAGGGCGTCATCCAGGTCCGTGGCCTGTTCGTCGACGTAGCGGGTCTTGAGGCGAAAGTCGATGCGGCTCTGCTGGCATTCAATGTTCAGCGAGCAGGCTCCGGCCAGGGTCGCCGCCAACGGCTGTGCGCCACCCATGCCGCCCAGACCGGCAGTCAGCACCCAGCGACCTTTCAGGTTGCCGTTGTAATGCTGGCGACCGGCTTCGACGAAGGTTTCATACGTGCCCTGAACGATGCCCTGGCTGCCGATATAGATCCAGCTGCCTGCGGTCATCTGCCCATACATCGCCAGACCCTTGGCATCCAGTTCGTTGAAATGCTCCCAACTGGCCCAGTGCGGCACCAGATTCGAGTTGGCGATCAGCACACGCGGCGCGTTGCGGTGAGTCTTGAATACGCCGACCGGCTTGCCGGACTGCACCAGCAGGGTTTCGTCATCGTTCAGGTGGGTCAGGCTTTCGACGATCTTGTCGTAGCACTCCCAGTTGCGCGCCGCTCGCCCGATGCCGCCGTATACCACCAGTTCTTTCGGATTTTCGGCCACTTCCGGGTCGAGGTTGTTCATCAACATGCGCAGCGGGGCTTCGGTCAGCCAGCTTTTGGCCGTGAGTTGCGTACCACGGGCGGCCCGGACCTCGACGTCACGATGGCGGGTCCAGTCTTGCTTGCAGGGGCGATTAGTGTCGGTCACGAAGAAATCCTCGGCGTTCAATCCAAACCAGCCCAATGAAGGGCGAGCGGTGCCTGATGCTCAGGCGAAATTCTGGTCAGTGGAGCGTAGGGATATTTATAACCTGTCTCTACTTGTACATACAAGTATGAGCAATTGAAAATCCCGCTTTCTTCATGTACCCGGGAATTCACCGGGAGGGCGCAGGACGTGCTTTCATCCTCAATCCTGATTTCTCAATACCACCCACCAGATTTTCATTTGTCGCTTGCACGGTTGCGCGGCCTAATCGTGTTTTTGGAAATCCAGGGTTGTGTGATGGAAAACATTCGTACCTCGACGGCGCACGCCTTCTGGTTGATGGCCAGTGTCGTGCTGGTGGCGCTGAACCTCAGGCCCAGCATGGCCGCTGTGGGGCCGCTTCTGTCGGCCATTCGTGGCGATATGCCCCTGAGTTTCAGCCTGGCTTCTCTCTTGACCATGCTGCCGGTGCTGGCGATGGGGTTGGGGATGTTTTTCGGCATGCGGCTGGCACAGTCGTTGGGTGAGCACCGTGCGATCGTCTGGTCGCTGCTGGTGATTGGCATTGCCAGTGCTGCCCGTTTGTTTATCGATGGGGCGGTGGAGCTGATCTTGAGCGCGATCCTGTCCGGGCTGGGGATCGCGATGATTCAGGCGTTGATGCCGGCCTTGATCAAGACCCGCTTCAAGGAAAACGTCTCCCTGTTCATGGGCCTGTATGTCACTTCGATCATGGGGGGCGCGGCACTGGCGGCGTCGTTTTCGCCGTTTGTGCTCAAGCAGAGTGGCAGTTGGCAGATTGCACTGGCGATATGGGCCATTCTCGCTTTGCTGGCGCTGGTCCTGTGGACGCTCCAGCGTTCGGCGATACCGGTTGTTGCACCCGCTCCCAAGGGGCGGACGGAATCTTTTTTCGCCAGTTCGCGAGCCTGGTTGCTGGCGATATTCTTTGGTCTGGGTACGGCTTCCTATACCTGTGTGCTGGCCTGGCTTGCGCCTTATTACGTGGAGCGGGGCTGGAGCGAGCAGGATGCGGGGCTGGTGCTGGGGTTTCTCACGGCGATGGAAGTGCTGGCCGGTCTGGCAGTGCCGACCATGGTCAACCAGACCCAGGACAAGCGTTGGGCGCTGACGGCCTTGCTGTTGCTGATCATCGCCGGCTTCTGTGGGCTGATCCTGTCCTTCGACCACATGGCCCTGTTGTGGCCTTGCCTGCTGGGGCTGGGGATCGGAGGCCTGTTCCCCATGAGCCTGATCATCTCGATGGACCATATCGATAACCCGGCCAGGGCCGGAAGCCTGACGGCGTTTGTGCAGGGTATCGGCTATCTGATTGCAGGCCTGTCGCCGCTGCTTGCAGGTGTCATTCGCGATCAGTCAGGCAGTTTCGAGGGGGCATGGTGGACACTGGCAGCGGTGATTGCGGCCATGATCGGTATTGTGTGGCGTTTCAATCCTCGTCATTACCGTCAACACATCAGCCCGGCGTAAAAAATACACAGCGAAAGCCTCTCAGGTATTAGGGTTTGTACGAAAAGTCGCCGAGCGGCGATCAGGCAAGGCGAAAGCAGGCGAGGAAGCGGAGTTTACGGGGTGTAAATGAGCATTCCGAGCCTGCTTTCAACGCAGCATGATCGTCGCGCAGGCACTTTTCGTACAAAGCCTAGCAAAGGAATGTGGTTGTGGCAGTCAATACCCGTGTTGCTCAGGCCTCACCGTTCATGGGCAAGCCGACATGGGCTGCTACTGGCGGCTTGCTTCGGTTTTATGAAGCCCATACGGCTACGTCGATACGCTGTCGATGACGCGATGTTTCGAGGTGTTCCTGATGCCGGGTCCGGTCCTGAAAGGCAGGGCAGAAAGCAACCTCAAATCACCTTCACCGCTCGGCCTATAAACTGTATCGGCCCTGTCGGTTTGCCAATGGGTGATCCCGTGGACTTTTCCAGGGTCAGTTCAAACAGTTGGTTATGTTGCAGCGGCGGCAATTTATCGAGAGGAATATGCAGCGTCTGACCGGGCTTCACCAGACCGAGGGAAACCGGTGCCTGCCAGCTGTCTGCCTTGGTCCAGAATTCCAGGGCCTTGTCGGGCGGAACTTCGCTCTCGCTCAAGGGGATGAGCTGGATTTCCTGCGTATTGCTGGCCTGAACCACCCAGCCGGGTGCCTTGTCCTGAGGGGCAACGAGTACGACGAGATAGGACGGGGCCTGTGTTGTCGGTGGCCGGGTGAGCAAGGCCATGCCCAGCACCAGTGATGCAGCCAGTCCTGCGCCAGCCAGACCACGCCAGAGCGACAGGTTGTTCCATCCGCGAATGGTGCGCGGCTCGGGATTGGCTGTGGTGAGTTCCGTCAGGCTGCGCTCGATACGCTCCCACAGCCTGGGTGTGGGAGTGACCGGCCCGGCCAGTCCGGTCAGTGGCAGCAAGCGCTCTTCCCAGGCATCCACCGCGGCCTGAAGGGCCGGCTCATGGGGCAGGCGACGCTGGACGTCCATTCTTTCCGACAGCGGTAAAGTGCCCAGTACGTATTCGCCCGCCAACTCATGGAGGTCGCGGTCTGAAGGTCGAGTCATCCCATGCACTCCCGCAAGGCTGCGAGGCTACGTTTGATCCAGGCTTTGACCGTACCCAGGGGCGCTCCGGTTTTCCGGGCGATTTCCTGATGTGAGTAACCGTCCACATACGCATGGAAAACACAGTTGCGCCGCACGGGTTCAAGTTGTTCCAGACAGAATTGAACCCGCCCCGGATTCACGTGCCAATCGAACTCATCCCCGGTTTCCTGCCAGCCCTCCAGGGTTGCCTGTTCAGCGTAATCCTCATGGCTTTCATCCCCTGCGTGCACTTCTCGAGCCGAGTTGCGCAGGGTATTGAGGGCCAGGTGCCGGGCCACGCTGAAGATCCAGCCGCGGGCCGAGCCGCGTGTCTGATCGAAGCTCGCTGCGCGAGCCCAGATCCTGAGGAATGCGTCGTGCACGATGTCTTCTGCCAAGGCCCTGTCACGCACAAGCCGCTGGACAACGCCCAGCAGCCGGGCGCTTTCCTGTTGATAGAGACGATGCAAGGCCTGGCGCTCACCGCGAGCGCAGGCGTGCAGCGTGGCTTCGTAGTCAAAGATGGATTCGAGTGAGGACAAGGTGATCCGCCATGCTACTGCCTCGGTGACATCACGAGGCTCCCGCGCAGCAGCATAGACTACTGGCTGCGCGGCACCTTATTGAATGGCTCGGTCAGTTGCTGGCCCAGAAGATGTAGTCCGCCTGATACTTGACCACTTCTTTTGCGCCCTTGTTACTGGCTGAGCAGGCCGTGGCCGGTGCCACGCCGCCTTTCAAGGCCACGCGCTGGATGTAAGCGACGCCGGTCATGGCGCCTTTGCCTTCGGCGGGGTTGGCCTTGACCAGTTGATAAGGCAGATTGCCCGCGCTGGATGGCGCCACGGCCACTTGAGTACCGGTTACTTTGGAGCCGTCTTTGGCTTCCCAGGTCGCGGGTGGGCCAAAGTAGCTGCCGACTGCTTTGCCGCTACGGTCGTTGAGCACCGCCTTGGGGCCGACGAAAGCCCATTCCATTTCATTCGGCATGCTGGCCTTGGCGCGGCATTCATACGTGATCTCGCCGACGCCCGTGGTTTCCATGCTGATCTTGTGGCCGTCCGGCACGCGGACGCTTTCAGGCAGGTTGGTTTGGGCCATGGCTACTGAAGTCAGGCAAGTGAGGGCCAGGGTGCTACCTGCAAGGCAGAGCAAACGTTTTGCGTTCATGCAGAAAATCTCCAGAGGGTTTAACCGCGCTCAGCAACTCAAGTGGCTGCTGTAGGTACTACCCGCGAGAAAGCAATCTGGATGCAGCGATCTGAAAATATTTTTTCAGCGCTGGCTGAAACGGCTTCGCAATAACAGCACACCGGCAATTGCAGCAAGGCCAGAGCCTATCAGGACCCCGACTTTGACCTCGTCTATCAGATGCGCCGCGCCGGGAAATGCCAGGTTGCCGATGAACAGGCTCATCGTGAAACCGATGCCGCATAGGATGGCCACACCATAGAGTTGTACCCAGTTACTGCCTTCCGGCAGGCTCGCAAGCCCGGCCCGGATGGCCAGCACGGCTGCCAGGAACACCCCGATCTGCTTGCCGACGAACAGGCCCAGAGCGACCCCGAGAGGGATGGGGTCCAGCAGGTTGTCAGCTGAAATGCCGGACAGCGACACCCCGGCATTGGCGAAACCGAACACGGGCACGATGGCGAAGGCGACCCAGTAGTGCAGCTTTTCTTCGAGAAACAGCAGTGGCGAACGTGCTTCTTCCTCTGGCTTGCCCAAGGGGATACATAGAGCTAGCGCAACCCCTGCCAGCGTGGCATGCACGCCCGATTGCAAGACAAAGAACCACAGCAACGCACCCATGATCAGGTACGGCAACAAGCGCCGGACATTCATCCGGTTCATCGCAACCAGCACCGTCAGGGTCACCAGGGACGCCATCAACATGGGCAGACTCAGGCCCGAACTGTAGAAGAAGGCGATGATGGTGACTGCGCCCAGGTCATCGAGAATGGCCAGGGCGGCGAGGAACACTTTCAGCGAGGTCGGGACACGGTTGCCCAGCAGCGACAGCACGCCGAGGGCAAAGGCAATATCCGTTGCTGCCGGAATGGCCCATCCGCTGAGGGTTTGCGGGTTGCCCCAGTTGACGGCGATATAGATCAGCGCCGGGACCAGCATGCCGCCTGCGGCTGCAAAACCGGGCAGGGCACGTTGCCCCCAGGTAGCGAGGCCTCCTGCGAGCACTTCACGCTTGATTTCCAGGCCGACCATCAAAAAGAAGATCGCCATGAGTCCGTCGTTGATCCACAGCTCCACGGAAAGTCCCAGCCAGACACTGTGCAGAATGGCGAAGTAGCCCGCGGCCAGTGGAGAGTTGGCAACGATCAGGGCGGCCAGCGCCGCGCCCATCAGGACAATACCGCCTGCTGATTCAGAGGAGAGGAAGCGGGCCAGAATGGCAACGGCTCTTGGGGTTTCCTTTATGGGAAGCTGGGTCATGCTCGTCCTTGTAAGAGGATCGTGAATCGGCGGGTCAAGCGCGCAAGGCGCTCAATTCTATCAGGCAGCAACGGCTGGCACTGGGCGCTTGCAGTTCGATCTCCAGCAGGCCGCCGGGGTTTTCCACTTGCAGGCAATCATATTTGCCAAGGATCTCCCAGTGCCCCTCATTCACGCTGATGCCCACCTGTTCGGCGGCGCTGAACAGCAGGAGTGTGCTGGCAGAACTGAAAAGTCGCTGCGGCTGGCGCACATCGATCCAGTGCAGCCGCGCATTGTAGCGCAGCGGGGCATAGATCAGGTTGAAATCGCGGATCGGGCCGTCGAGCAGTGAGCAACTGACATGGCTGTCGCCGCTGAAGGCGAACGGGTCTGAAGGCAGCAATGGTCGACTGATGACCCCATCGACATCCAGTGTCATGCCCATGCCCTGGATCACCGAAATGATCCGCTGGTAACCGGCAAACACCGAAAAATCGCCGGACGCCTCGATGTCGGCAATCGACAGGCGCCAACCGAAACCGTCCAGGTCCTGCCCGGCATCGCGGGCGATTTCTTCGGTACTGCCACCACCGTTTTTCCAGGGCATGCGAGGGTAATCGGTGGCACGCAGAATTTGAGTCTGGATCATTTGCTGAAGCGTCCTTCCAGGCGATGGCGGGAGCCGGGGTGGATCAGGCGGGCGGCGGTCACCGGCTGGCGGCCTGACCACGTCCTGCGGCGAATCAGCAGGCAGGGCTCACCTGCATCGATCTGTAACAACTGGCATTCATCGGCCTCGGCCAGTATCGCTTCGACCACATGTTCGCCTTCGGTCAGGGGGGCGACCTGTGAGAGATAGGCGTAGGGCGTTTGCCGGGTGAAGTCTTGCTTGAGGTAGTCCGGTGCGGCTTGCGCATTGACGAAGCGGTCTTCGATCTGCACCGGAATGTCGTTTTCGAAATGCACGATCAAGGAATGAAATACCTTCTGGCCTTCGCGCATGTCCAGCGCCAGCGCTCGTTCGGAGCCGGCAGGTTCTTCCTGGAGGATGATGACCTTGCAGGTGTGGCGATGGCCCCGTGCGGCGATCTCGTCGGCGATGTTATTGACTTCAAACAGCGCCGACTGGCTTTTGGGCTCGGCAACGAAGGTGCCGACACCTTGCATGCGCACCAGCAGCCCTTCGGCGGTCAACTCACGCAGGGCCCGGTTGATGGTCATGCGGCTGAACCCCAGTTGGGTGACCAGCTCGCTCTCCGATGGCACACGGTGATGCGGCGGCCAGGTGCCGTTCTGGATTTGCAGGGCAATCATCTGTTTGACGCGGGCATAGAGCGGTGCCGGACTTTCACCCATCTGGGCTGCCAAGGGAGAGGAGGCGGGTGGAGTCGACACGTTTGAGTCCTTGTTCTGAGAAGGCCAAGTATGAAAGAACGCCCAAGCTAACCATTAACCTGCGGTACGGCAAGCGCGTGAAGGTTTACCGGGAATGATAACGTCTGTATATGTATATACAAATTACCGTCATGAGGAATGAAGTCAATGTCCGCCTTCTTTGCCGAGCGTGCCTTATTACCCGGTGGCTGGGCTGACAACGTCCGTCTGGAGGTCGGCACTGATGGCCTGTTGAGTTCTGTGACGGCCAATGCCGATCGACAAGGTGCCGAAGTCGTTTGCGGGCCATTGCTGCCCGGCATGCCGAACCTGCATTCCCACGCCTTTCAGCGCGCCATGGCGGGCCTGGCGGAAGTGGCGGGCAACCCCAATGACAGCTTCTGGACCTGGCGCGACCTCATGTACCGTCTTGTCGGGCAGATCACGCCGGGGCAGTTGTGCGTTATTGCCCGGCAGCTTTATATCGAGATGCTCAAGGGTGGCTACACCTCGGTGGCCGAGTTTCACTATGTTCATCAGGATACCCACGGCAAGCCTTATGCCGATCCGGCCGAACTGGCGTTGCAGATCAGTCAGGCCGCCACCTCAGCGGGCATGGGCCTGACCCTGTTACCGGTGCTCTACAGCCATTCCGGCTTTGGCGGGCAGGCGCCCAATGAAGGGCAGCGCCGATTTATCCACAGCACCGACAGCTATCTGGATTTGCAGGCGCGTCTGTACTCTGTCATCGCTCGTCAGCCTGCCCAGAGCCTTGGCCTGTGCTTTCATTCGTTGCGGGCTGTCACTCCACAGCAGATCAGCGACGTGCTGGCCGCCAGCGATCGGCAGTGTCCCGTTCACATTCATATTGCCGAGCAGCAGAAGGAGGTCGATGACTGCCTGAGCTGGAGCGGCCGTCGGCCATTGCAATGGCTGTATGAACACGTGGCGGTGGATCAGCGCTGGTGCCTGGTGCATGCCACCCATGCCGAGCCGGACGAAGTGACGCTCATGGCCCGCAGTTGCAGTGTGGCCGGACTGTGCCTGACCACGGAGGCCAATCTGGGCGACGGTATTTTTCCGGCGGTGGATTACATGGCCCAGGGCGGACGCTGGGGCATCGGCTCGGACAGCCATGTCTCGCTCAGTGTGGTCGAGGAGTTGCGCTGGCTGGAATATGGCCAGCGCCTGCGTGATCAGCGCCGTAACCGGCTGTATCGCCATGATCAACCGATGGTGGGGCGGACGCTGTTCGATGCGGCGCTGGCGGGTGGTGCGCAGGCCCTGGGGCAGAAGGTCGGCAAGCTTGAGGTCGGGCAGCGCGCGGACTGGGTGGTGCTGGATGGCTCTGATCCGTATCTGGCAACCGCCTCTGGCGATGCCATTCTCAATCGCTGGCTGTTTGCGGGCGGAGATCGTCAGGTGCGTGATGTGCTGGTCAATGGACGCTGGGTGGTGCGTGAGGGGCGGCATGCCGGGGAGGAGGAAAGCAGGCGGGCGTTTGCGCAGGTGCTCAGGGAGTTGCTTTCATAGGGCATGCCTGTGTGGGAGCGAATTCATTCGCGAAGGGCCATCTTCGCGGATGAATCCGCTCTTACAGGTGGGCATTACTTCCCTATCTTGGCGTCATCCACACGCCAGATCAGGCGACTGGTGTCGTAACCCTGCTGTCGGGCCTTGCTCATCAGGTCCTGCTTGACCCACTCGGGCACTGTCGGTGTGCGGGACAGCAGCCACAGGTACTTGCGATCAGGGTTGCCGACCAGGGCGGTCTTGTAGTCGTCGCCGATGGCCAGTACCCAGTAATCGCCCTTGGCCAGACCAGGCAGCAGCTTCGAGAACCAGTTGTCGAACACCACCCACAGCTTGTCGGTTTTGCCGGGCACTTGGGGCGACGCCGTGCCGGTGGCTTCCTGCCATTTGCCTTCGGCTGTTCGGCAGCGGTTGGTCACGGCGATATTGCCGTCCGCCTTGAGTGTGTAATGGGCTTCGGATTGCGCGCAGTTGCGCTGGAAGAACATCGGCAGGCGGGCCAGTTCGTACCAGGTGCCCTGATAGCGTTTGAGATCGACGCTCTCGACCGTCTTGGGTTCGAGATTGTCAGCCGAATGGGCGAAGCCGATGGCCAGGAAGCTGGCCATGACGAGAAGCCCGAAGCGCAGAAGTAGCTTGATCATGATTTATTTCAGACCTTGGCCCGAGAATATGAGCACTTTGTCGCCGGCATACTGCACGCTGATAAAGGTTTTCTGGTCGCCCCAGGTGCAACTGGACATTCCCAATGCACCGGAGCATTCAGTCGGGCTGCCCAGCAGGCTTTCGACCTGAGCCTTGGGCATGCCTGCCGACAGTTTGGAATAGTTTTCCTGAGTGATTTTGCTGCACGCAGCCAGCAGCACGCAGAACGACAGTAACGCGAGAGAGCGCAAAGACATGGATGAAGCTCCTGGACGGGAAGGGGCCGCGCCGCCGCAACCGGTGCTTTGAGCCGATGCTGGCGCAATGCCGAAAGCTTAGAAGAGAAAAACGTGATCTGGTTCCCTGACTCCCACCCGCAGGAGCGAATTCATTCGCGAATACGGTATTTCAGGCAACACATCTCTCGCGAATGAATTCGCTCCTACAGCATTTAGAACCGTGATCCGGGCTCTTTAAGGAATTCGATCTCTTCAGCGGTCGAGGGACGGCCAAGAATCTCGTTGCGATGTGGGAAGCGCCCGAATCGGGCGATGATTGCCTGATGACGCTCGGCGTAGTCCAGGCTTTGCCTGAAGTAGTCGCGGTCAGTGGCGGGGAGGAGAGGGAGTAGTCCGCTGAAGCAGGCGATGGCCTGATTCTGTACATCGAGGTCTTCGCTGTGTTCCAGCACCAGATAGATGAAGGTACGCTCCAGCGGGTTCAGGTGTTGATCCCGGCCCAGTTTCAGGCCGTGTTGCACCAGCGTCCGGGCGCGTTGATCGCCAGCGAATGCCTGGGGTGTATCGCGATGAATCATGCGGGGAAGCTGATCGAGCAACAGGATCAGTGCCAGCCAGCCTTCAGGGGTTTCCGCCCATTCAGTAAGGCCGCCAGCCAGCGCTTGTTCGACCAGGGCACCGAAGCGTTCACGTGCTTCGGTGTCGTTGGCTGTGTTCTTCCCGAACCAGAGCTTTTCCCTGGCTTTCACCACTTCCGTGGGGGCTTCGGCTGAGCCGAACCACCATTCGAGCAGAGGCAGCCAGGGGGCAAGCACCGGTTTTACTCCTGGTGGTACGCCGTGGCGCGCTCGACTTCCTGTTTGGAGCCCAGGAATACAGCGACGCGCTGGTGCAGGCCTTCAGGCTTGATGTCGAGGATGCGCTGATGGCCGTCGGTGGACGCGCCGCCTGCCTGCTCGACCAGGAAGGACATCGGGTTGGCTTCGTACATCAGACGCAGTTTGCCTGGCTTGGAAGGCTCGCGGCTGTCGCGTGGGTACATGAACAGGCCGCCACGGGTCAGGATGCGATGCACATCGGCAACCATCGCAGCAACCCAGCGCATGTTGTAGTTCTTCTTCAGAGGGCCTTCTTCGCCAGCCAGCAACTCGCTGACGTAGCGTTGTACCGGAGCTTCCCAGTGGCGCTGGTTCGACATGTTGATGGCGAACTCCTGAGTGGACTCTGGAATGGTGATGTTTTCATGGGTCAGGACGAAGCTGCCCATTTCGCGGTCAAGGGTGAAGCCCTTGACGCCATTGCCCAGGGTCAGGATCAACATGGTCTGTGGACCATAGATCGCGTAACCGGCAGCAACCTGTTCGGTGCCTGGCTGCAGGAAAGCCTTTTCGTTCAGGGCTTCGTTCTGGCTCAGGTATTCGCTAGGGCAGCGCAGTACCGAGAAGATGGTACCGACCGGCGCGTTGATGTCGATGTTCGAAGAGCCGTCCAGCGGGTCGAATACCAGCAGGTAGGCACCTTTCGGGTATTTGCCCGGGATCTGGTAGGCATTGTCCATTTCTTCGGACGCCATGCCGGCCAGGTGACCGCCCCACTCGTTGGCTTCAAGCAGGATTTCGTTGGAGATCACGTCGAGCTTCTTCTGGACCTCACCCTGTACGTTCTCGGTACCCATGCTGCCCAGTACGCCGCCCAGTGCGCCTTTGGAAACGGCGTGGCTGATCTCCTTGCACGCTCGCGCCACTACTTCGATCAGGAAGCGCAGATCGGCAGGAGTGTTGTTGCTGCGGGTCTGCTCAATCAAAAAGCGACTTAGTGTAACGCGGGACATGGAGAGCTCCGAAAATGGGGGGTATGAAAAAACCCGCGCAGTTTAACGCGAGTGGCTGCGTAATACTGCTATCAGACTGGGTTATGGGTGATTGAGTTCATATGCCTGCTCAGCTTAGCCCTGAAATCGAGGTCCGCAGGCGCTCTGCGTCAAGGTTTTGAAGACCTCAGCGTGCTGATGGCGATCCCGCCGAGAGACAGCGCGCCCAGGACCAGAACGGCCCACAGGCCCAGGCGTTTGAAGTCGATGCCTTCGGAAGCTGGCAATGCCGAGGCGGCCTTGTCGGCTGCAACCGGTTGAGCCGTGCCCAGCATGACCAGCTTTTGCGGGTCCAGTCGGGGCATCACTCTCGCGAGCGGGACCCCCTCGACGTCAGCATTGCCGATGGCCAGCGTGAACGGCCCGTTGTCGTGGGCCTGAAACACCACCTGGACTGCCGGGACGGCAACACTCAATAGAGGGGCTTCTGCACCCAGTCCGCCGCCCCGGTCATCGACAACCAGTTTCAACTGCTGGACGTTATGGCCCGCCAGCTGTAACTGGTCTTGCACGATCTCGTCATGATTCTGAGTCAGGCGGTACAGCAGGCTGCTGCTGATGACCTGCCATTCCTGCCCGGCGTCGAGCCGTCCATACAGTGTGCCGGGTGCCAGGCTGTTGGCCTGGGCAATATCGATTTTCACGCGCTCTACCGACAGGGGAGTCGGAAGTTGCCAACTGTATTCATTGGGCTTTTCGACGACACCTTTGATGGGCGGTGACCATGTCAGCGTTGCAGGGAGGCTGTCGGGGCCTGCCGTGAGGACATGGGCGGAAACCAGGGTGGGCGCGTTTTGTGGTGAACGCCAGAGCAGGCGCAGATAACGGGCGTTCTGGCCGGGCAGGCCGATCTCTCGCTGCTCGACCACCTCGTCGGAGAGGGTCAGCCGTGCCACTTGCCCTTCGCCCCAGGGCTGCCAGTGCTGAAGGTCGTCGCTGGCTTCAATGCTGAAATGCTGGAAACCCTCGCGTTCGGCGCTCCAGTCGATCAGCAGTTGTTCAAGAGGGGCCTTTATCGCGCTGGTATCCAACAGCCAGCCGCGCAGTATTTCTTCGCCGGCCTCGATATCGCTTTGTGGCTGGATATCAATGATCGCACCGTCACTCGAACGCTCGCTGCGGATGATCGGTACGGTATCGCCTGCTTCGGCTGTGGTGTACAGCGGGAATCCGTTCACTGCCATCGGTGCCGAATCCCCGTCATGAGGCTCCTGGAGACGAAGGAATGTATAGGGCTGGGACTGGCCATCGGCATCGAATATGCGCAGGTCGTTCAAATTGCTCTGACGGGCATTCAACTGCAACGCGAAAGGCAGGTCGAGGCGATACCACGGGCCTTTACCAGTCAGGGTCAACGGCGTCTGGCTGGCGAAATCCGCCGGTTTTTCCAGCGCATTGACGGTCATCGCCGCACACAGGGCTGCGCCGAGCACAGCGATTTTGATGATGAGCGGACGACTCACGAACGGTTTCCTCACGGTTGAGTAGGCCTGGCGTCAGTGGCCGAGCCTGTTTCCGCGCCGATTTTTATCGAAAGGTTTCGGCGGTGTGTATGAAATATCCCACCACCAATAGCGATATGCCAACACCTATAAAGAAAACGCCGGGCACCCATGGGCCTCGGTTGTCCGATTCAATGAGGTTTCAAGGGATAGGGAACAGGCCGCATCCGAAAGAAGGAAGCGGCCTGGCGTGTCGGGATCAGTCCAATGCTTTCCAGATTTCCCCGGCATATTCGCGGATGGTCCGGTCAGACGAGAACCAGCCCATGCGCGCCGTGTTGAGTACCGCCGAACGCCACCACTGCTTGGAATCGTGCCAGCGTTCTTCGACCCTGGCCTGGGCGGCCCAGTACGAGTCGAAGTCGGCGCAGACCAGGAAGCGGTCATAGGCCAGTAACTGGTCGATCAGGCCGGAGTAGCGGTTCGGGTCATCCGGCGAGAACACGCCGCCACGAATGGCCTGCACGACGTCGTTGAGGCGTCCGGACGCGGCCACATCGGCATGCGCGCTGAAGTCCCCGGCCTGCTTGCGGGCTTCGACCTGCTGCGATGTCATGCCGAAGATGAACATATGTTCAAGGCCGACCTGCTCGCTCATTTCCACGTTGGCGCCGTCCAGCGTGCCTATGGTCAGCGCGCCGTTGAGGCCGAACTTCATGTTACTGGTGCCCGAAGCTTCCAGGCCTGCGGTGGATATCTGCTCCGACAGGTCGGCTGCCGGAATGATGCTTTCGGCCAGGCTGACGTTGTAGTTGGGCATGAACACCACTTTGAGCAAGCCACGTACGGTCGGGTCGTTGTTGACGGTGCGCGCGATATCGTTGGTGAGCTTGATGATCAGCTTGGCCGAGTGATAGCTGGCCGCTGCCTTGCCCGCGAAGATCTTCACCCGTGGCACCCAGTCTGTACCCGGATCGGCCCGAATGGCCTGGTACAGCGCAACGGTGTGGAACAGGTTGAGCAACTGGCGCTTGTACTCATGGATACGCTTGACCTGAACGTCGAACATCGAGGCCGGATTGACCACGATGCCCAGGCGCTCATGGATGATGGCGGCCAGGGCGCGCTTGCTGTGCAGACGCTGGTCGGCCATCTGTTTGCGGAAGGATGTTTTTTCCGCGAACGGCTCCAGCTCGATCAGTCGGGTTTCGGCATTGTCCAGAACCTCTTCGCCCAGGGTGCTCACCAGCATTTCGGTCAGTTTCGGGTTGGCCTGATACAGCCAGCGCCGGAAGGTAATACCGTTGGTTTTGTTGTTGATGCGCTCCGGGTAGATCTTGTGCAACTCGGCAAATACGGTCTTGCGCATCAATTGGGTGTGCAGCGCGGAAACACCGTTGACGCTGTGTGAACCCAGGAATGCCAGGTTGCCCATGCGCACGCGGCGACCGTTGTCTTCTTCGATCAGGGACACGGCCCGCAGCACATCGAAATCATGGACGCCCTTGGCGCGCAGGGTGTCGATATGCTGCGCGTTGATGAGGTAAATGATCTGCATGTGGCGCGGCAGCATGCGCTCCATCAGGCCCACCGACCAGGTTTCCAGCGCTTCAGGCAGCAAGGTGTGGTTGGTGTAACTCAAGGTGCCGACCGTGATTTTCCAGGCTGCATCCCAGGCGATGCCATGGGTATCGATCAGCAGGCGCATCAGCTCGGCCACGGCGATCGAGGGGTGGGTATCGTTCATCTGGATCGCGGCGTGTTCGGGCAGGTCTGTCAGGGTCGCGTGCATGTTCAGGTGGCGACGCAGCAAGTCCTGCAAGGAGGCCGAGACAAAGAAATACTCCTGACGCAGGCGAAGTTCCTGACCTGCCTCTGTCGCATCGTTGGGGTACAGCACGCGGGAAATACTTTCGGCCCGCACGACCTCGGCCACGGCGCCGAAGTGGTCACCGGCGTTGAATCGTTCCAGGTGCAGGTCTTCCACGGCGCGGGCGCGCCACAGGCGCAAGGTGTTGACGCTGGCGCCTCGCCAGCCGACCACGGGGGTGTCATAGGCAATGGCCCGGACGGTTTCGGCCGGACGCCAGACCTGCCGCGCTTCACCGGCTTCATTGAGCACGGTATCGACGCTGCCGCTGAAACCGATGGAGTAGACCACTTCCGGCCGCTCGAACTCCCAGGGGTTACCGAAGTCCAGCCAGTTCTCGGTCTGTTCCTGCTGCCACCCATCGACGATTGCCTGACGGAACAGCCCGTGCTCATAGCGAATGCCATAGCCATGACCGGCGATGCCCAGGGTCGACATACTCTCCATGAAGCAGGCGGCCAGACGGCCCAGGCCGCCATTGCCCAAGGCTGCATCCGGTTCCAGCAGGCGTATGCGCTCGATGTCCACACCCAGTTCGGTCAGGGCTTCACGAGCGATTTCCAGCAGGCCCAGGTTGCTCAGGCTGTCGTACAGAAGCCGACCGATCAGGAATTCGAGCGAGAGGTAGTAGACACGTTTCTGAACCTTGCGGTAGATCTGCCGCGTATGGTCCATCCAGTGCTCGACCATATGATCGCGGGCGGCAAGGGCTACAGCTTCAAACCAGTCATGCTCAAACGCATGGTCAGGGTCCTTGCCCACCGCGTAGGTGAGTTTGGCGAGAACAGCGGCGCGAAAAGCGGCCACATCAGCGTCACGAACAAGTGGTTCCTGAGACATCGGTACGACCTCAAGTAGTCAGACGAATGAAAAGTGGGGTTCTTTGACTGTAGGCGTGTCGTCAGTTATTTCCTGAAAAAAATTAAATAAGGGAAAGAGACCAGTCAGGCTTCGACCCGGACGCAGGCCTGTGGTTCGCGACCCAGAGCAATTGGCAAAACGCTTGCATCGTTTGTTCCAGCCTGATCTGCAATGTGCAGCATGCCGATTCGTCGTTTCGGGTTTATGATGCCCAACGGCAGGATGATAGACGCCCCTGAACTGGACTTATGGAGCATGTATGCAGACTTTGTACCCGCAGATCAAACCCTACGCCCGGCACGATCTGGCGGTGGAGCAGCCGCATGTGCTTTATGTCGATGAAAGCGGCTCGCCCGAAGGGTTGCCTGTCGTGTTCATCCATGGCGGGCCGGGGGCGGGGTGCGATGCACAGAGTCGCTGCTATTTCGACCCGAATCTGTACCGTATTGTCACCTTCGACCAGCGCGGCTGTGGCCGCTCGACGCCTCATGCAAGCCTCGAGAACAACACCACCTGGCACCTGATCGAAGACCTCGAGCGCATTCGCGAGCATCTCGGGATCGAAAAGTGGGTGCTGTTTGGCGGTTCCTGGGGCTCGACCCTGGCGCTGGCGTACGCCCAGACCCACCCTGATCGTGTTCACGCCCTGATTCTGCGGGGTGTCTTCCTGTGCCGTCCGCAGGAAATCGAATGGTTCTATCAGGCGGGGGCCAGCCGTCTGTTCCCGGATTACTGGCAGGATTATGTCGCCCCGATCCCGCTGGACGAGCGCGACAATCTGCTGGCGGCCTTCCACAAGCGCCTGACCGGTGCCGATCAGATCGCCCAGATGCACGCCGCCAAGGCATGGTCCACCTGGGAGGGCAGAACCGCCACCCTGCGGCCCAACCCGCAAGTGGTCGACCGTTTTGCCGAGCCTCAGCGCGCCTTGTCCATCGCGCGCATCGAGTGCCATTACTTCACCAACAATGCCTTCCTTGAAGAAAACCAGCTGATTCGCGACATGCCCAAGATCGCCCATCTGCCTGGCATCATCATTCACGGCCGCTACGATGTGATTTGCCCGCTGGACAACGCCTGGGAGCTGCATCAGGCCTGGCCCAACAGTGAGTTGCAGGTGATTCGCGATGCCGGGCATGCGGCTTCCGAGCCGGGTATCACCGATGCGCTGGTCCGTGCGGCTTCACAGATTGCCCGGCGCTTGCTGGATCTGCCGCCCGAAGAAGCATAACCCTGTGGGAGCGTATTTATCCGCGAAGAGGCCAGTGCTGTCTTCGCGAATAAATTCGCTCCCACACAGTCTGCATGATGGGATTCCTTATTTATGAAAGGCTTGTTGCAGCGTGTGCGAAGTGCGCGCGTGGAAGTGGCTGGAGAAGTGGTAGGCGCTGTCGATCAGGGCTTGCTGGTGTTGGTGGGGGTAGAGCCTCAAGACACGATTGCCAGTGCCGATAAGTTGCTGCATAAGCTGCTCAATTATCGGGTGTTCAGTGATGATGAAGGCAAGATGAACCTGTCGTTGCGTGATGTGGGCGGTGGGTTGCTGCTGGTTTCGCAATTCACGCTGGCCGCCGACACCAGGAGCGGCATGCGTCCGAGCTTTTCAAAGGCTGCCCCTCCCGCGCTGGGCGCTGAATTGTTCGATTACCTGTTGTCACAGGCCAGAAGTGCACATCCGGTGGTTGCGGCGGGCCAGTTTGGTGCGGATATGCAGGTTCACCTCGTAAATGATGGCCCTGTGACATTTTTGTTGGATACCTGACAATATGAGTTCTCTCCACGCCCCGGATTCATGAGTCCAGCGCGTGAGAAATTCTTTGTCATACATGGTGCGTTGTGACGCGTGCTACTGGATAATCGCGCGCTACGAGGACCAACCCCGGTTGGTCCGCTTGGTATATCAGAAGCGGGTTCTGACATTGATTGGGGAATCATTAAGCCCATTCGGAGTCGGAACAATGCTCGCCAACCCGGCATCTGATAGCTGGCCGTTGGTTTTTTCATCTGTTTTCGGCGAGGGTTGCTCGTGATTGTTAGTCCCTGTGATGCTCCAAAGACACCTGTCAAGCGGTTGCGTAGTGCGCTTTTGGCAAGCTCGGCTCTGGTCTGCCTGTTAGGTTCAGGCCAGCTGTGGGCATTCAATCTTGATGATGTAGCGGTAAAGGCCAAAGAAATGGCCGGGCAGAAGTTCGAGGCTCCCAAGAGCAATCTGCCAGCCGATTTGCGTGACATGAAGTTCGCGGACTATCAGAAGATCCGCTTCCGTGAAGAAAAGGCAGAGTGGGCGACTGACAAGACGCCGTTCAAACTGTCGTTCTATCACCAGGGCATGCACTTCGACACGCCGGTCAAGATCAACGAAGTCACGGCCACGACTGTCGAAGAAATCAAGTACGACCCGAGCCGTTTCGATTTCGGCGACATCAAGATCGACCCGAAAGCCACTGACAAGCTGGGCTATGCGGGTTTCCGCGTCCTGTATCCGATCAACAAGGATGACAAGCAGGACGAAATCATGACCATGCTGGGCGCGAGCTATTTCCGCGTGATCGGCAAGGGTCAGGTTTATGGACTGTCCGCCCGTGGCATGGCAATCGATACTGCCTTGCCGTCCGGCGAAGAATTTCCTCGTTTCAAAGAGTTCTGGATCGAAAAACCGGGCCCGGACGACAACCATCTGGTGATTTTCGCCCTGCTCGATTCGCCTCGTGCCACCGGTGCCTACCAGTTGACCCTGCGTCCGGGGACCAACACCCTGGTGGACGTCAAGTCGCGCATGTTCCTGCGTGAAAACGTCACCAAGCTGGGCGTGGCTCCGCTGACCAGCATGTTCCTGTTCGGTGCCAACCAGCCATCGCGTGTGCCTAACTACCGTCGCGAACTGCACGACTCCAGCGGTCTGTCGATCCAGGCTGCCAACGGTGAGTGGGTCTGGCGTCCGCTGAACAACCCTAAACACCTGGCCGTCAGCAGCTTCTCGGTCGAGAACCCGCGTGGCTTCGGTCTGTTGCAACGTGGTCGTGATTTCAGCCAGTACGAAGACCTCGATGACCGTTATGACAAGCGTCCAAGCGCCTGGATCGAGCCGAAAGGCGATTGGGGCAAGGGCACCGTCGATCTGGTGGAAATCCCGACAGCCGACGAGACCAACGACAACATCGTTGCGTTCTGGAAGCCTGAAACCCTGGCGGCTCCCGGTGAGCCGATGGAGTTCAACTACCGTCTGCACTGGACCATGCAGGAAAATGCCATTCACTCGCCTGATCTGGGCTGGGTCAAGCAGACCCAGCGTTCCATCGGTGACGTAAGGCAGTCCAACCTGATTCGTCAGCCTGATGGCAGCCTGGCATTCCTGGTCGACTTCGTCGGTCCGGTGCTGGCCGCACTGCCTGAAGACAAGACCATCCGCAGCCAGGTGACGACCGACGACAACGTCGAGCTGGTCGAGAACAACCTGCGCTATAACCCGGTGACCAAGGGTTATCGCCTGACCCTGCGCGTGAAGGTCAAGGACCGCAGCAAGCCGACAGAAATGCGTGCCTACCTGTTGCGTGAGATTCCTGCCGAGCCGGGCAAGGAACCTGCGTTGCTTGTCGTTGACAAAGAAGACAAGAAGCCGGCGAAGGAAGTGAAGGAAGTCTCGAAAGTGGCTGCCGTCAAGGAAGTCGCCAAGTACGACAAGACAGAAGTCGCCAAGGCCGACGCAGCCAAAGCCGATGCGGCCAAGGCAGGCGACGCCAAGCCTGAAGCGGCCAAGGCCGACGTAGCCAAGGCAGATGCCGCCAAGGCTGACCCGGCCAAGAAAGCCGATGCACCGAAAGCGGATGCTCCGAAGGCTGAAAAGGCTGACGTAGCGAAAGCTGACGTGGCTAAGGACAAGGACGGTAAAGAGATCAAGCAGCCTCAAGCCGAGGCAGCACCCACCCATCCGGAGCCGGCCAAGACGTTGCAAGTCATGACCGAGACCTGGAGCTACCAGTTGCCAAGCGATGAGTAATTCTCTACCCGTGCCAGAGTCTCTGAACGAGTACCTGGCACACCTGCCGATGACTGACGAGCAGCGGGCCGAACTGGCCAGCTGCACGTCGTTCGCTGAATTGCATGAACGTCTTTCCGCACAGCCGGTCGGCGACAAGGCCGAAGTCGCCCAGGCTTCGGTGGGTCGTCGCCTGACGCTGTCCACGGCTGACGAGCTGCAGGACGCCGAAATGCTCGACGTCGATGCCAGTGGTCGCATTCGCCTGAAGGCCACGCCGCCGATCCGGCGTACGAAGGTGGTGCCAGAGCCGTGGCGTACCAACATTCTGGTACGTGGCTGGCGGCGCCTGACCGGCAAGACCAACCCGCCCAAGCCCGATCACAGCGATCTGCCCCGTGATCTGCCCAAGGCGCGCTGGCGTACGGTCGGTTCGATCCGTCGTTACATCCTGCTGCTGTTGATGCTGGGTCAGACCATCATCGCGGGCTGGTACATGAAAGGCATTCTGCCGTATCAGGGCTGGTCGCTGGTTTCACTGGACGAAATCACTCGCCAGACCTTCGTGCAGACCGCCTTGCAGGTTCTGCCCTATGCCTTGCAGACCAGCATCCTGTTGCTGTTCGGCATCCTGTTCTGCTGGGTGTCGGCCGGTTTCTGGACGGCGCTGATGGGCTTTCTCGAATTGCTCACCGGCCGTGACAAGTACCGGATTTCCGGTGCCAGCGCCGGTAACGAGCCGATCGAGGCCGGTGCGCGCACAGCCCTGGTCATGCCGATCTGTAACGAAGACGTACCCCGGGTATTTGCCGGTCTGCGTGCGACGTTCGAGTCGGTGGCTGCCACAGGCGATCTGGACCGCTTCGACTTCTTCGTGCTCAGCGACACCAACGAAACCGATATCGCCGTGGCCGAGCAGCAAGCCTGGCTCGACGTCTGCCGTGAAACCGGTGGTTTCGGCAAGATCTTCTATCGTCGTCGCCGCCGTCGCGTCAAACGCAAGAGCGGTAACCTCGATGACTTCTGCCGTCGCTGGGGTGGCGATTACCGCTACATGGTCGTGCTCGATGCCGACAGTGTGATGAGCGGTGAGTGCCTGACCAGTCTGGTGCGCCTGATGGAAGCCACGCCGGACGCCGGTATCATCCAGACCGCGCCACGTGCTTCGGGCATGGACACGCTGTATGCCCGCATGCAGCAGTTCGCGACCCGCGTCTATGGCCCGCTGTTCACGGCCGGCCTGCACTTCTGGCAGTTGGGTGAATCCCACTACTGGGGTCACAACGCGATCATCCGCATGAAACCGTTCATCGAGCACTGCGCCCTGGCGCCGTTGCCGGGCAAGGGGGCGTTTGCCGGTGCGATTCTTTCCCACGACTTCGTTGAGGCTGCGCTCATGCGCCGTGCCGGCTGGGGTGTGTGGATTGCCTACGATCTGCCGGGCAGTTACGAAGAGTTGCCGCCGAACCTGCTGGACGAACTCAAGCGTGACCGTCGCTGGTGCCACGGTAACCTGATGAACTTCCGGCTGTTCCTGGTCAAGGGCATGCACCCGGTTCACCGTGCGGTGTTCCTGACGGGCGTGATGTCCTACCTGTCAGCGCCGTTGTGGTTCTTCTTCCTGGTGTTGTCCACCGCCCTGCTGGCCGTGAACACACTGATGGAGCCGACCTACTTCCTTGAACCGCGTCAGCTGTACCCGTTGTGGCCACAATGGCACCCGGAAAAGGCCGTCGCACTGTTCTCGACCACCATTGTCCTGCTGTTCCTGCCCAAGCTGCTCAGCGTCATCCTGATCTGGGCCAAGGGTGCCAAGGCGTTTGGTGGCAAGTTCAAGGTCACGGTCTCGATGTTGCTGGAGATGCTGTTCTCGGTGCTGCTGGCTCCGGTGCGTATGCTGTTCCATACCCGTTTCGTTCTGGCTGCCTTCCTGGGCTGGGCGGCGACCTGGAACTCTCCGCAGCGTGACGATGACTCCACGCCGTGGATCGAAGCGATCAAGCGCCATGGTCCTCAGACCCTGCTGGGTGCCTGCTGGGCCTTGCTGGTGGCCTGGTTGAACCCGAGCTTCCTGTGGTGGCTTGCGCCGATCGTGGTGTCCCTGATGCTGTCGATTCCGGTATCGGTGATTTCCAGCCGTACCAAGCTGGGCCTCAAGGCGCGTGACGAGAGCTTCTTCCTGATTCCGGAAGAGTACGAAACGCCTCAGGAACTGGTTTCCACCGATCAGTACACCCACGAGAACCGCTGGCATGCCCTGAAGGACGGTTTCATTCGTGCCGTTGTCGACCCGCAGCAGAACGCCCTGGCGTGTGCGCTGGCAACGTCTCGTCACCGTCTGGCGCGGCCTGTCGAGGAGATGCGTCAGGAGCGTGTCGAGCATGCACTGACGGTCGGGCCTGAAAAGCTCAGCAACCATGAGCGTCTGATGCTGCTGAGCGACCCTGTTGCCCTTGGCCGCTTGCATGAGCAGGTCTGGAGCACAGGGCACGCCGAGTGGCTGGCGGCCTGGAAGGCTTCGGTCGATGCCGATCCACATGCGCCTCTGCTGCCGCTTCAGCCGGTCAAACAGGCGCAAGAGCCGGCTCTGGCATAAGCTGTTTCGCGAATGAGTCCGCTCCTGCACAGTCTGTAGGAGCGGATTCATCCGCGAATGCTATCTCTCCTGATTCACCCGAAACCTCCCCACCAATTCCCTCAGATGCGTGCCCAGTCGGGCCAGCTCAACGCTTGAGGCAGCCGTTTCGTCGCTGGCCGCGGCGGTCTGTTCGGAGATGTCGCGTACGCTGAGCACGCTACGGTTGATCTGCTCGGCCACGGCACTCTGTTGCTCGCTGGCAATCGCGATCTGTTGATTCATGTCCTGAATGGCGGTCACCGCTCGTGTGATCTGCTCCAGTGCACTGCCCGCCTGACGGCTCAGTTCGACGCTGTTGTCGGTCAGGCTGCGGCTGCTGTCCAGGGTGGCGGCCACATGCTGGGTGCCATTCTGCAAGGCTGCGATCAACTCCTCGATTTCTTCCGCCGATTCTTGCGTGCGTTGCGCAAGGCCTCGAACCTCGTCGGCGACCACGGCAAAACCGTTCCCGGCCTCGCCTGCACGTGCGGCTTCAATGGCCGCGTTGAGGGCCAGCAGGTTGGTCTGCTGTGAAACCGATTTGATGACGTCGAGAACCCCTACGATCTTGCTGCTTTCCTGCTTGAGTCGTTTCATGGCCTGGGTCGAATTGATCATTTCGCTGGCCAGTTGCTCGATCTGGCTGATGGCCTGACCGACCACCTGAGCGCCTTCTCGGGCTTGTTGACCGGCATTACTGGTCGCCTGAGAGGCTTCCTGTGCATTGCGTGCGACCTCTTGCACGGTATTGGCCATTTGATTCATGGCGGTTGCGACCTGATCGGTTTCGTCCTTCTGGCTGTTGACCCCGACACTGGTCTGTTCGGTCACCGCCGAAAGCTGTTCGGCGGCACTGGCGATTTGGGTGACCCCGTCGCCAATGCCACTGATCAGCCCGCGCAGGCTGAGTGTCATGCTCTGCATGCTGTCTTGGAGCTGGCCCATTTCATCCTGTCGCTCGACCTCCAGGTTCTTGCTCAGGTCTCCCTTGGCGATACGGGTGGCAGCATTCAAGGTCTGTTGAAGCGGCACGGTAATCTGCTGTGTCATGATCCAGGCCGCCAACAGCCCCATGATCGAGGCCAGGATTGCCACGCTGACCAGCAGGCTTCGAGAGCCTGCGGCCTCGACATCACGCTGGCTACCTTGCAGGCTGATCAGCCGGGCCACCGAGTCCAGCATCTTGTCGCCCGACTCTTCCATGCTTTCCTGAAGGGCTTCGACCTTGATCTGGATATTCTTGAAGTGGGTCAGTTGTTCTCGATACTGCTGCAATGCCTCGCTGGCGGGCTTGAGCCCCTGAAGGTTGTCTTCGGCCTGATCCTGTGAAATCTGCTGCACTTCCTTGAGCGCTTCGTCGATGGCGGCAATGGCCGCTACCTCATCGGCTTCTCTGGCTGTGAAGGTGTAGGCCTGAACCTGATAGCGGGCCATCTGGATCTGGTGTTTGAGCTGGGAGATATTGGTGAACTCCTCCAGCCGCTCGTTGTTGTCCTGTTCCTGACTCACGGCCTTGAGCACTTCGCTCTCGATGTGTGCTACCGCCTGAATGGCCTGCTCCGATTGTTGTTCCAGCTGTGCGCGTGACTGGTCTCGTGCCTTGCGATCAAGACCCAGATCTGAAAAGGTCTTTTCCAGACGGCTGACGATCTGGCTCTGCTCAGTGAGCAGCGCCAGGCTTTTTGCATCGTCCGTTTCCCTGTGCAGTGTCGTCAGTTGTGCCTCTAGCTCGTTGAGCCGCTCGATCACTCGGGATGCATTTTCCTGGGTGTTTTCGGCACGAAAGAGGATGCGCTCGGCGCGCAGGTCTTTGGTCAGGTTGCTGAGCTGGCCCATGGCAGACATGGATTCGGAGCGTTCGATCATGGTGTCCAGGCCATGCCAGCCTGTCAGAGTGATGGCGAGCGTCAGCAAGAGCACCAGGCCAAAGCCCAGGGACAGTTTGAGTTTTACGCTCAGGTTGTCGAGTGCGTGATTGATCCATCGAAACATTGGATTTCTCCTGCGATAGCGAACAAAGGCAGGCCCGAAACAAGGTCAGGCATGCGTCATGAGCGCATCGGCGGAGAAGAGGAGTGCGAGACCTGAAGAGGTCGTAGGAAAGTTCCGAGAAGGGATCGAGCGTGACGGGAGTCACGTCTGGAGAGAGGGAAGCGGTGCTGGCACCGCTTCCTGTTCCGGTCAGATGGTGAAACGGCCTACCAACACCTGAAGATGGTTGCCCAGGCGTGCCAGCTCAACGCTGGACGCGGCGGTTTCTTCACTGGCGGCGGAGGTCTGCTCGGAGACGTCGCGCACGTTGAGAACGCTGCGGTTGATCTCTTCGGCCGTCGCGCTTTGCTGCTCGGCAGCGGCGGCGATCTGCTGGTTCATCGACTGGATCGCGGACACGGTCCGGGTGATGTTGCCCAGCGAGTCGCCAGCACGGCGGGTCAGGTCCACGCTGCTGCTGGTCAGGTCGCGGCTGCTGTCCATGATGCTGGAGGCCTGCTGTGTACCGTTCTGCAGGCTGGCAATCAGGGCTTCGATCTCTTCGGTGGATTTCTGGGTGCGTTGCGCCAGGCTCCGGACTTCGTCCGCCACCACGGCAAAGCCACGACCGGCTTCACCGGCGCGAGCGGCTTCGATGGCCGCGTTGAGGGCCAGCAGGTTGGTCTGTTCGGCCACCGACTTGATCACGTCCAGAACACTGCCGATCTTGTCGCTTTCCAGTTTGAGCGCGCCCATGGCATCGCTGGAGTTACCCACGGCCGAGGCCAGGCGTTCGATCTGGGAAATCGCTTCCTTGACCACACGCTCACCCTCGCGGGCCTGCTGGTCGGCGGCTACAGCGGCTTCCGACGCTTCTTCGGCATTGCGGGCAACTTCCTGCACCGTCGCCGTCATTTCGTGCATGGCCGTGGCGACCTGATCGGTCTCGACCTTCTGGCTGTTGACCCCGGCACTGGTCTGTTCGGTGACGGCGGACAGCTCTTCGGCCGCGCTGGCGATCTGGGTTACACCGTCGCGAATGCCACCGATCAGCTCGCGCAGGCTGAGCGTCATGCGCTGAATGCTGCCTTGCAGCTTGCCGAGTTCGTCGCTGCGGTCGATTTTCATGTCCCGGCTCAGGTCGCCGGATGCCACGCGTTCTACCACGGTGAGAGTCTGGTTCAGGGGAACGGTGATCTGACGCGTGATGACCCAGGCGGCCAGGATGCCGAACACCAGCGCCAGGGCGGTGGCAATGGCAATCATCATGACGGCCTGAGCACTTTCCTCATCGCGGCTTGCCGTCTGCCCTTTGATCATCTCATCGCTGAGGGCCAGCATTTTTATGCCCAGCGCCGTCATTTTCTCCAGTGCAACCTTGCTGGCGGCCTGTGCATCGCGATACTGGCCGACGGCTGAGCGATAGCCTTTGAGGCCTTCAATGGCCCGTTGCAACATGGGCAGGAAGGACGAGGAAATATCACCGGCCAGGGTATTGATGCCCGTCATCGCTTCATCGATGGCGGCATTGGCATTCTTCTCGAACTCGGGGCGGCCACTGTAGGTGTAGCCACGCACCTGAAAGCGCGCCTGCTGGATCTGCTTGCTGGCCCCGACAATATTGTTGAAGGCCAGAATGTTGTCTTCTTTCAACAGCTCGGCTTCGATCTTGTTGACTTCATCAACGGCCTTGTCGGCATTGTCACCCATCAGGCTGCGAGTGCCTTCCCGGGTTTCGATGGCCTTGGTCATTTCGGCAAATGCCTGACGGTACTCGGCAGCGTTTTGAATCTGGGCGTCGAGGCGTTTGATGTTCTCGGCTGACCGAAGCAGCGAACGTGCTTTCTTGAGGGCTGCGTCGAGCTTGTCGAGGTTGGCGACCACGGCTGACGCTGTCTCGGCGTTGTACAGGACTTCATAACGCATGCGATTGATGCGCAGCTCGAGTGTCATGGTGTTGATGTCGGTGATGGCCGCCACGCGGTCGCCGCGAGAGATCAGGCTCTGGGTGCTGAGCCAGGCCGTGGCCGTAATCATCAGGGTCAATAACAGGACCAGACCGAATCCGATCGCCAATTTCAAACTTACACTCGCATTGGCGAGACTTCGAGCGAACCAGCGATACATGACGACTCCTCAATATCTATTTTTATAGATCCGCTTCTACATCGGCCAGCGGTCACAAAACTGAAGCGATTTACCCGACAAATAAAGCATCAGAACAGACGGGCCAGCAAGGCGGTCACGGCGGTTTCCACCCTCAGGATCCGCTCCCCGAGTTGTACCGGTTGCAGTCCTGATTTCCGGAGCAGGTCGATTTCATAGGGAATCCATCCCCCTTCCGGGCCGATGGCCAGCGTGACCGGTTGTTCGACGGCTCGCGGGCAGGCCGGAAAATCGCCGGGGTGCCCCACCAGGCCCAGAGTATTCTGGGCCAGTTGTGGCAGGCGGTCTTCGACGAACGGCTTGAAACGCTTTTCGATCACGATCTCGGGCAGGATGCTGTCGCGGGCCTGTTCCAGCCCCAGGATCAACTGCTCGCGGATGGCTTCCGGCTCCAGAAAAGGGGTCTGCCAGAAGCTTTTCTCAACTCTGTAGCTATTGAGCAATACGACTTTCGACACGCCCATGGTCGCGACCGTCTGAAACACGCGGCGCAGCATCTTGGGGCGTGGAAGTGCCAGAAGCAGAGTCAATGGCAGTTTGGCTGGCGGCGGGGTATCAAGGCTGATGCGCAGCTCGGCCTCACGGCTTTCCAGGCGCAACAGTTCGGCGGTGCCCAGCAGGCCTCCGATACGACCGACGCGCAGGCTGTCACCGACCACTGCGCGATGCACCTCTTGCATGTGCGTCAGGCGGCGGTCGCGCAGGATGACCCTGTCGGCCGCAATGAAGTCGGCCTCTTCAAGCAGCAGCAGGTTCACGGCTGTGTCGCAGGCGGCTGGTCTTGCTTGTCGGCGTCTTCGGGCTGGTCGTCCGGGTGTTCGCCACGCTTCTTGATCATCGAGCTACACAGCACGCCCAGCTCGAACAGCAGCCACATGGGGACTGCCAGCAAGGTCTGGGAGAAGATGTCCGGCGGCGTGAGGATCATGCCGACCACGAAGCAACCGATGATGACGTAGGGGCGAATCTTCTTCAGGTAGCTGACTTCCACGATGCCGATCCAGACCAGCAGCACGACAGCCACAGGAATCTCGAAGGCGACACCGAAGGCGAAGAACAGCGTCATGACGAAATCGAGGTAGCTGGCGATGTCAGTCATCATCGACACGCCTTCCGGGGTCACGCTGGCGAAGAAGTGGAAAATCAGCGGGAAGACCAGGAAGTAGGCGAAGGCCATGCCGGCGTAGAACAGGATGATGCTGGATACCAGCAGTGGAACGGCCACACGCTTCTCATGCTTGTACAGGCCCGGCGCAATGAAGCCCCAGATCTGGTGCAGGATGACCGGCATGGACAGGAACAGCGCCACCATCATGGTCAGCTTGAACGGCGTGATGAACGGCGAGGCCACGTCCGTGGCGATCATCGTCGCGCCTTCTGGCAGGTAGACCCGCAGGGGGGCCGACACCAGCGTGTAGATCTTCTGGGTGAAGTAGAACAGGCCGGCAAAAATCAGGAACACCGCCGCCACACAGCGCAGCAGGCGTGTACGCAATTCTGTCAGGTGCGAGATCAGCGGCATTTGCTGATCGTTTTCCGGGATATCGCTCATGGGGCTCGTGGGGGCAGTGACGAATCGTGGGCGGAAGGCTGAGAGGCCGCTACCGGGGTGGCCGGTTGTTTCGGGCGCTTCTCCAGAGACAGTTGGCTCTTGGGAGCGGGTTCTGCCGGGCCGATTTCATGGGTCGATGCAGGTTCGGGTTCGTTCTGTGGCTCGGCGGCAGGCTCCGGCTCGGGTTGAGGCGAGAAAATCTTCCGGGCCTCTTCTTCCAGCGACAGAATGTGCTCGTTGTGCAGTTGCCGACGGATTTCGTCGGCACCGATTTCACGTTCAACTTCCTGTTTGATCGCATTGAAGCTGCGTTTCAGGCGCCCGATCCACAGACCGGCGGTACGGGCCGCGCCTGGCAGGCGTTCGGGGCCAAGCACCAGCAAGGCCACCAGGCCCACGAGCAGCAGTTCAGAGAAGCTGATACCGAACATGGGCTTAAACCTGATCTTTACGAGGCGGCTCTTCGACCTTGTGTGCCTGACCGTCGATGGTGTGCGGCTGGTTCAGAGGCGAAGCCTGCGACTGCTGCGGTTGAGCGGTCGGTTGTTCGGCCGGTTTTTCGTCGTCGTTCATGGCCTTGCGAAAGCCTTTGATCGACTCGCCGATATCGCTCCCCAGGCCCTTGAGTTTCTTGGTGCCGAATACCAGCACGACAACGATCAGAATGACGACCCAGTGTTTCCAGTCAAAAATACCCATGAAGCATTCCTCGAAGAAAATTCAAACTTGAAGACAGGTGTTAGTCCGCCGTGCGTGCAGCTTTTTCTGCATGCCCGGACAGCCCGAAACGGCGGTCCAGCTCATCGAGCACGGCCTGTGGATGCTGACCCAGTGCTGCCAGCATTACCATGCTGTGAAACCAGAGGTCAGCGGTTTCGTAGATGACATCGCTGCAGTCGCCGCTGATGGCGGCATCCTTGGCGGCAATGATGGTTTCGACCGATTCTTCACCGACCTTTTCCAGAATCTTGTTCAAGCCCTTGTGGTACAGGCTGGCGACATAGGAACTGTCGGCAGCGGCGCCCTTGCGTGATTCCAGCACCTGGGCCAGACGGGACAAGGTATCAGTCATGTTCAGTGTCCTGCGTGATAAATGGCATCCGGGTCCTTGAGCACCGGCTCGACAGTCTTCCAGCCCGAGTTTTCATACACCCGGTAGAAGCAGCTCTCGCGCCCGGTATGGCAGGCAATACCGCCCACCTGCTCGACCACCAGGATGATGACGTCGGCGTCGCAGTCCAGGCGCAGCTCATGCAAATGCTGAACGTGGCCCGACTCTTCGCCTTTACGCCAGAGTTTGCCACGCGAACGCGACCAATATATTGCACGGTTTTCGGCAACGGTCAGGCTCAGGGATTCGCGGTTCATCCAGGCCATCATCAAGACGCGTCCGGTCTTGTGATCCTGAGCGATCGCAGGCACCAGGCCGTCCTCGTTCCAGTTGATTTCGTCCAGCCAGTCTTTCATAACTACTCCGGCAGCCGGGCTTCGATCCCGGCGGGTTGAACAGTGTGCCAGTGACGTGCGTCGCTGGCTATCGGCGAACGATCAGATACAGCCCGGCAACCAGCATGATGCCTATTGGCCATGCGGTCAGGGTCAGCAGCGGCAGGCCGGCGGCGCTCAGTGCCCAGACCTGCACCGCTCCACCGCTCAGGAGTGCGGCTCCGATCAGGCGCAGTGCCCAGCCATCGGAGCGCTCATGCCTGGGCGGTTGAGGATCGTTTGCGTGGGGACGGGACATACGCTCCAGCAGGTCGCGGGTCATGCCGGCGATATGCGGCAATTGCTCGACCTGGGTCTGCAGGTTGTGGAAGAGGGTCTTGGGGCTGACCCGTTCACGCATCCAGCGCTCCAGAAAGGGTTGGGCGGTGGTCCAGAGGTCCAGGTCCGGGTACAACTGACGGCCCAGGCCTTCGATATTGAGCAGGGTCTTCTGCAGCAGTACCAGTTGTGGCTGGACTTCCATGTTGAAGCGGCGTGCCGTCTGGAACAGACGCATCAGCACCTGACCAAAGGAAATGTCCTTGAGCGGCTTCTCGAAAATCGGCTCGCAAACAGTACGAATCGCTGCCTCGAACTCGTTGAGTTTGGTTTCGGCGGGTACCCAGCCGGAATCGATGTGCAGTTGCGCCACCCGGCGGTAATCGCGCTTGAAAAAGGCAAACAGGTTACGCGCCAGGTAATCCTGGTCTTCAGGCGTCAGGCTGCCGACGATGCCGCAGTCGATGGCGATGTACTGCGGGCTCCATGGGCTGACGGTGCTGACGAAAATATTGCCCGGGTGCATGTCGGCATGGAAGAAGCTGTCACGGAACACCTGGGTGAAGAAAATCTCGACCCCGCGTTCGGCCAGCATTTTCATGTCGGTCCGCTGATCGGCCAGTGTCGCCAGATCAGTGACCTGAATCCCGTAGATACGCTCCATGACCAGCACTTTAGGACGGCACCAGTCCCAGTAGACCTGCGGCACATACAGCAGCTCCGAGCCTTCGAAGTTGCGGCGCAGCTGGCTGGCGTTAGCCGCTTCGCGCAGCAGGTCCAGTTCGTCGTAGATGGTCTTTTCATAATCACTGACGACCTGCACCGGGTGCAGCAGCCTGGCATCGGCAGACAGGCGCTCGGCGGTGCGAGCCAGGATGAACAGCCAAGCCAGGTCCTGGCTGATGATCGGTTTCAGGCCGGGACGCACGACCTTCACGACCACTTCTTCGCCGCTCTTGAGGCGTGCGGCATGAACCTGGGCCACGGAAGCCGAGGCCAGCGGGGCTACGTCAAAACGGCTGAAGACGTCGCTGATTCTTGCGCCCAGCTGTTCTTCGATCAGTCGCACGGCCAGTTGCTGGTCGAACGGTGGGACGCGGTCCTGCAACAGCATCAATTCGTCGGCAATGTCTTCGGGCAGCAGGTCGCGCCGGGTCGAGAGCAACTGGCCGAACTTGATGAAGATCGGCCCGAGGTCCTGAAGTGCCAGGCGCAGGCGTGCGCCGCGGCTCAGATCCGTGGTCTTGCGCGGAAACCAGCGCCAGGGCAGCGCAAAGCGCACGGCCAGCATCCACCAGGGAAGGGGCAGGGCGAAGAGCAAATCATCGAGGCGGTAGCGGATCACGACACGTTGAATGCGGAACAGACGGCGGACGGCAAGCAGCTTCATGCGTTATCGCTGGAGTTGAGGGATTGGGCGAGACGTGCACAGCGCGCCTCGAGACGTTCCAGATCCATTTTGATCTGATCGAGTTCGGCAAAGCGGGCTTCGGCTTCATGCGTGCCGACCAGCGTGCGTGACTCTTCACTCAGGTAGTCGGCCACATTCTGGCTGAGGGTGATGAAATTATCACGGGTCCAGCTGGCACGGCTGCGCAGATGGCTGCTGACTAACTGGCTGGCGACCGGGCCGAGCCAGCGGGAGATTTCATGTTCCCAGTCCAGCTCCAGGTCCTGAAGGATGCCTGTCAGTTCCAGCAATATCGCGCTGTCACCGTCCAGTTCGACATCGGGGCCATGCAGCACAGCGGTCTTGTCCTGGCTCAGTGCCAGCCGCAGCAGGCTGGTCGCCGGGGCGCGCAAGGTGCAATCGGTGTCGGCAGCCCAGTCGGCGGCCAGCAGCAGGCCTTCGTCGCTGGGCAGGATGAATACTTGCAGTGCCGGATCGCGGCAGTCGATGGCTATCACCTTGCCAGCCAGCCCGGCGAGGCGCGGCAGTGCCGTGCTGTCCATGCGCAGCACACGATTGATGCCGTGCTCGACGCCGACGAGCAGACCCCGGAGCAACATCAGGGTTTGATGCCGCGATGCAGGGCGACGATGCCTGACGTCATGTTGTGATAGGTCACGCGGTCAAAACCGGCTTCCACCATCATCGACTTGAGGGTTTCCTGGTCCGGGTGCATGCGGATCGACTCGGCCAGGTAGCGATAGCTTTCCGAGTCATTGGTTACCAGCTTGCCCATGAGCGGCATGAAGGCGAACGAATAAGCGTCATAGGCCTTGGACATCAGCTTGTTGGTCGGCTTGGAGAACTCCAACACCAACAGACGGCCACCGGGCTTGAGCACACGCAGCATGGAACGCAGGGCGTCTTCCTTGTGCGTCACGTTGCGCAGGCCGAAGGCGATGGTCACGCAATCGAAGTGATTGTCGGGGAATGGCAGTTTCTCGGCGTCGGCCTGGACGAACTCGACGTTACCCGAAACACCCAGGTCCAGAAGGCGATCGCGACCGACCTTGAGCATCGATGCGTTGATGTCGGCCAACACCACGTGGCCGGTCGGGCCGACCAGATGGGAGAACTTGCGGGTCAGGTCGCCCGTTCCGCCTGCGATATCCAGTACCCGGTTGCCGGTACGTACGCCGGACAGCTCGATAGCGAAACGCTTCCAGAGCCGGTGCATGCCGCCGGACAGCAGGTCGTTCATCAGGTCGTACTTGGCCGCTACGGAGTGGAAAACCTCAGCGACTTTCTCGGCCTTTTGGCTTTCCGGTACGTTTTTGTAGCCGAAGTGAGTGGTGGGTTCGGTATCGCTACCTTTGCGCTGATCGTTCATATCGCTGCCGCCAGAATAGAATGCCGGACATTCTAATCGCCAGGGCTGGCTTTGTCTTGACAAGGCTCACCCTCAAGGCTTTCTTGGGCCTCAGTGGCTGTTATAGTTGCGCCGCGATTCAACCGATCAAAAAGGAACTCTCCAATGGCGAAAATAACTGTTGAACGCCCACACACCCTGGGCCGTGACAAGGCGCGGGAGAGGGCAGAACAACTGGTCGAGAAACTGGCTGAAAAGTACGGGCTGGCCCACGAATGGGTCGGGGATACCGTCAAGCTTGAAGGCAAGGGGGCCAAGGGCAAGGTGGAAGTCGAGGATGCGCTGATTCGCATCAGCATCGAACTGAACTTCTTCCTGTCGGCCATGAGCGGCTCGATCAAGTCCGAAGTGGAGCGCGTGCTGGACAAGGCGCTGGTTGCCTGAGGTGCAGGAGCGAATTCATTCGCGAAAGCAGTATCCGTTGGTATATGCCTTTTGAATGTGTTGGCCCATTCGCGAATGAATTCGCTCCTACAGCACACACCCGCCCAATCCGGAAATGGCTTACCCGACACTAGGGTGAGCATTCTAATTTTTCTCCGTATTTTTGAGTCATGTCCCGTAAAGGACGGTTCCTTAAACTTTCGAGCGTGAGGTGCAGCATGGCCAAGGCTACTTTGAAGAAAAAGATTGAAGACGAGCAGGCAACAGCGTTTTCCGAAGTGAAGCTGTATGCCCGCAAGATCTGGCTGGCGGGCCTGGGCGCTTATGCCAAGGCCAATCAGGAAGGTACCGAGTACGTCAGGGAGTTGATCAAGACGGGCGAGCAGGTACAGAAAGACGCCAAGAAGGCTGTCGATGAAAAGCTGGAAGCGGCCAACAGTGAAATCGATTCGATCAAGGGTGAGGTCTCAGGCGTCAAAGGGCGCGTGGAGGCTCAGCTCGACAAGATCGAAAGTGCCTTCGATCGCCGTGTTGCCAAGGGCTTGAACCGTATTGGCATCCCTTCCAAGCATGATGTCGAGACACTCTCTGCTAAGCTCGATGAGCTGACGGCATTGCTTGAACGTGTCGGGCCTAAAAAGCTCGAGCGTGCCGAGCCTAAAAAGCTTGAACGTATCGAGCCTGAACAATAAGGAGAGCAGGATGGCTGGCAAGAAAAAAGTTGAAAAAGAAGGCAGCTCCTGGATTGGCGAGGTTGAAAAATACTCTCGCCAGATCTGGCTGGCTGGTTTGGGCGCTTACTCCAAGATCAGCAATGACGGCAGTAAGTTATTTGAAACACTGGTAAAAGATGGCGAAAAGGCCGAGAAGCAGACCAAGGCCGAAGCCGAGAAGCAGCTCGACACCGTCAAGGGCACTGCGAAAGCGGCCAAGTCCCGTGTGGGCGACGTCAAGGACCTCGCACTGGGCAAATGGAATGAACTCGAAAGCGCTTTCGACAAGCGTCTGAACAGTGCCATTTCGCGCCTGGGCGTGCCGAGCCGCAATGAAGTCCAGGCGTTGCATGCCAAGGTCGACCAGTTGACCCGGCAAATCGAGCAACTGACCGGTGCAACGGTCAAACCGGTTGCGTCCCGCTCGACAGCTGCCAAGACCACGGCAAAACCGTTGGTCAAGGCCGCAGCCAAATCGGTCGAGAAGGCCGCAGGCAAGGTGGCGAGCAAAACGGCAGCCGCCAAACCGGCGGTCAAGAAAGCGGCCGCCAAGCCGGTTGATGCCGTCAGCAAGACCGCTGCTGCGACGGCGAGCAAAGCCCGATCGGTTGCCAAACCGGCTCCGAAAAAACCAGCTGCCAAAAAGCCAGCGGCCAAACCGGCGGCATCGGCGGCACCTGCGTCGGCTGCCACCCCGGCCGCACCTTCGACCCCTCCACCGGCAACTCCGGCCAGTCAGGCCTGATATCGGTTGCCGCGTGACAGCCCGACCTGCCTGTCAGGTCGGGCTTATCGGCTCAGGTATTGCATCGCCAGCTCCTCGGCCGCTTGTCTCGACGTCGGCACCAGATGGGGGGCGACCAGCATCATGATCTGATAGACCACCACCCGCACTTCCCCTTCTCGCCCCAGAATGCGCTGATAGTCCAGTGAGAACAGCAGCGTCAGGGTGATCTGTTCCACCAGTTGGCCCAGCGCCCGGGTTTCGCTGATCAGTTGACCCTGGGATTTGAGGCGGGCCAGCAACGAGGCCAGCGTGCGCTTGAGTGCGTTGAGCAGGTTGCGGATACCCCGTGCCAGTTTGGGCAGGCGACCGGCCAGGTTGGACAGGTCCTGGAACAGAAACCGGTAGTGCGACAGGCGCTCGACGATCAAGTGCAGGAACAGCCAGTAGTCCTCGGCGTTCAGGCGCGCATCGGCGGGAGGGTCGAGCAGAGGCGTCAGTTCGACCTGAAAACGCTCGAACAGGCCCATGACCAACGGCTCCTTGCCATGGAAGTGGTAGTAGAGATTGCCGGGGCTGATGCCCAGTTCGTTGGCGATTTCCAGGGTTGAGACATTGGGTTCGCCTTGCTGGTTGAACAGGGTCAAGGCACATTCAAGTATGCGGTCGCGGGTTTTCATCCTGTCTTCTTGTTCGGGTTTCAGGGCAGTCGGTCGTCATCCGGCTGTTCTGCAGAAGCGGTGGTGACGGTCAGTCCGCTTCTGCAACAACGTTTCAGCGCACATGCACATAGGTTCCAGGTGCAGCCTCCATGGCCGGGTAGTGAGCGTTGCCCAGTTCCATTCGGGTTTCATGCTGGGTGCCGGAGCGCTCCTGAATCCATTTCAGCCAGGTGGGCCACCAACTGCCGTCATGGTGTTTGGCATCGTAATACCAGGCACGCGGGTCGCTGCTGAGCTGGCCGTTCTCGACAAAATTCGATTTCGGATTGCCTGGCGGGTTGAGGATGCTTTGCACATGGCCGCTATTGGCGAGCAGGAAGCGTCGTTCGCCGCCCAGCAGCAGGGTTGAGCGGTAGACCGAATCCCACGGGGTGATGTGGTCGTTGATACCGGCAATGCTGAAACTGTCCACGGTCACCTTTTGCAGGTCGATCGGCGTGCCGCACACTTCCAGGCCTCCCGGATGGCTGAGCGGGTTGTGCTTGAAGAAATCGAGCAGATCACCATGCAGTGCGGCCGTCAGGCGCGTGGTGTCGTTATTCCAGTACAGGATGTCGAACGGCGGTGGAGCCTTGCCCAGCAGGTAATTGTTGATCCAGTAGCTCCAGATCAGATCGTTCGGCCGCATCCAGGCAAAGATCCGGCTCATGTCGCTGCCGTCCAGCACGCCGCGTTGATACGAGCGCCGCTTGGCCGCTTCAAGGGCTTCTTCGTCGATGAACAGCGTGGCGGGGCTTTCGATCTGGCTGTCCAGCAGACTGACCATGTAGGTAGCGCTGGCGACACGGCGTATCTGGCGCTTGGCCTGCAAATGGCCTTGCAGTGCCGCGATGGTCAGGCCGCCGGCACAGGCACCCAACAGATTGACTTCCCGCGCTCCGGTGATCGCCCGGCATACGTTCATGGCTTCTTCGGTCGCTGCGACGTAGCTGGACAGCCCCCACTCGCGATGGCGGACATCGGGGTTGCGCCAGCTGATGGCGAACGTCTGCAGGCCGTTTTTCAATGCGTACTGCACGAAGCTGTTGGTGGGGCTGAGGTCGAAGATGTAGAACTTGTTGATCTGTGGCGGGACGATCAGCAGCGGCCTGGCGTATTGCTTTTCGCTCATCGGCTTGTACTGGATCAGTTCCAGCAGCTCGTTACGAAACACGACGGCGCCGGACGTGGTGGCGACGGTCCTGCCAATCTCGAAGGCATCCTTGGTGGTCTGGCTGGGCAGGCCGTTGTTGTGCAGCAGATCGTCGGCCATGTGGCTCAGGCCCTTGAGCACGCTGCTGCCGCCGGAGTTGAACATCTCCTTGATCGCCAGCGGGTTGAGCAGGGTGTTGGAGGGCGATAACGCATCATTGATCAGGGCGAAGAGAAAGTGCGCACGCGCCCGGTCGTCCGTGGACAGGTCGCTGTCGTCGATCCAGAGTTTGACCTGATGCTGCCAGCTCAGATAAGCCTGCAGGCCTCGACGATAAAGCGGGTTCAGGCTCCAGGTCGGGTCGGCAAAGCGGCTGTCGCGAGGGTTGGGTGTGTGGGGCATTTCACCCAGTAGAAGCACGCGCCCCAACTGGTTGCCGAGTGCCAGTGCATGTCGTGCGCTGCGAAGCGGGTGACGCCAGCCTTGGGCGGCCACGGTGCGCAGGGTGGAGAAGAGGTCCTGGCCACGCAATCCGGTAATGGCGCTTTGTGCATTTATGAACGTCGCCGGGGTGGTGGCAACCTTCGTTGATTTGTCTCGCATGAGGGCAACACTCCTTCGTCAAGCCATCAACCAATAGACTGACGCACGCGCCTGTCAGGTAGCGTGCGTCGCTCTGCGCTGTTCGACACTCCGGTCCGTGGGCGCAGTCGGTGAAGCGAATTGTTCTCGAAGCACTCCGGCTTCCTTGAGTACGACAGGTCGAATCAATGCCCTTTGGGTGGTGTGGGCTGTGGGTGCATGACAGCGCGTTGGCGCTCTTGCTGTAGAAAACTCATGATGATGGGTGCAACGGCTTCGGCCCTTGTGATGAGAAACAAATGGCCGTCATCGATTATGTGTAGCTGGGCATTGGGTATCCGCCAAGCCAGCAGACGCATATTTACCAGGGGAATCAGCGGGTCGTCGTCACCGGCCAGGACCAGCGTGGGCTGGCGGATCTTGTGCAGCCAGTGAAAGCTGGTCCAGCCCATGCCGGCAAACAGTTGCCAGTAGTAGCCCAGCTTGCCGGACGAGCGCACCTTGGCCGCATGATTGGCGGCAAGGTGCGGGTCGCGACGAAAGGCACCGCCGTAGATTTCCGGCGCGATGCGGATCACATGAGACGGCTGGATATAGCGACGAGGGCTGGCCATGAGCCACAGAACCCGAGGCTTGCCCGGCACCATGATCATGCCGGCCGCGGTCGCGGCCAGTACCAGTTTCCGGCAGCGTTCGGGGTAGTCGTGGGCAAACTGTTGAGCCAGTGCGCCGCCCCATGACACGCCGATTGCATTGACCTGGCCGTAATCCAGGTAGTCGAGCATCCGCGCGGCCAGCTTTGCCAGACCGGGAAAGCGATAAGGGCGACTGGGCGTCGAAGAGCCGCCGACCCCCGGCACATCGAAGGCAATGACTTCGAGGTCCGGGTCCAGAGCCTCGACAAAGGGAAACACCAGCTCAAGGTTGGCCCCGATGCCATTGAAGATCAGCAAGGGCGTCAGATGGCTCTTGCCGGGCCGCACCGCAGTGCGAATGGTATGACCGTCCAGATCGATGGAGCGGAAAACAAACGGTTGAGGCATACGCTAAGCCCTGTTGGTTAAACCGCCGGGAAAGCCGTCCTGCGCTTTTACCCGATCGACCGGGAGCGGTCCCATGTCTGCTGCCGGTACTTGCGTCCTGGCCCCGGCAACGCGCAGTCGCTCTATTCGATGAGCCTAACGTTCGTGAACGTATGTACCCGGTGACGCTTCGCTCGCCGGGTATGCCTTGCTGCCGAGTGTGGCAGGTGTCTTCTTCAGCTTGCCTGAACGTTCGGTTTTCCAGGCTTGCCAGTGCAGCCACCAGGAGTCGGTGTGTTTGGTGCCGTTCTCCTGCCAGACCGATGGCTCGGCAGGCAGTTCGGTGTTGGTCATGTAGCGGGCCTTGGGGTTGCCCGGCGGGTTGAGAATGCTCTGAATATGGCCGCTGCTGGAGAGCACGAACTCGGTCTTGCCACCAAACAGGCGGGCCGACTTGTAGCACGACGCCCAGGGCGTGATGTGATCGTTGGTGCCTGCCAGGCAGAACACATCGCTGGTGACCTGTTTCAGGTCGATGGGCGTGCCGCAGACCTCAAGGGCGTTGGGGCGAGTCAGCGGGTTGTTCTTGAACATCTCGATCAGGTCGCCATGAAAGGCGGCGGGCAGGCGAGTGGTGTCGTTGTTCCAGAACAGAATGTCGAAGACCGGGGGTTCATTGCCCAACAGGTAGTTGTTGACCCAGTAATTCCAGATCAGGTCGTTGGGGCGCATCCAGGCGAACACCTTGGCCATGTCGCGGCCTTCCAGTACGCCTGCCTGATAGGAATGGCGCTTGGCCGATTCCAGGGTCTGTTCGTCGACGAACAGGGCAACCTCGGTGTCCAGCGTGGTATCCAGGACACTGACGAGCAGGGTCAGGGCGTTGACCTTCTGCTCGCCCAGCGCTGCGTAATGCCCCATCAGTGCCGTGCAGGTAATACCGCCCGAGCACGCGCCGAGCATGTTGAGGTCTTTGCTGCCTGTAATGGCGAGCACCACATCGACGGCTTCCTTGAGCGCTTCAATGTAGGTCGACAGGCCCCATTCGCGCTGAGCCTTGGTCGGGTTGCGCCAACTGATGATGAAGGTCTGCACATGGCTGCTCAGGCAGAAGCGCGCCAGGCTCTTTTCGGGGCTCAGGTCAAACACGTAGAACTTGTTGATCTGGGGTGGCACGACCAGCAAGGGGCGCTCGTGGACCTGCTCGGTGATGGGCTTGTATTGAATCAGTTCCAGGACTTCGTTGCGGAACACCACCGAGCCTTCTGTGGTGCCCAGGTTCTTGCCGACTTCAAAGGCATCCATGTTGACCTGGCTCGGCATGCCGCCGTTTTTCACCAGGTCCTTGGCCAGATGCGCCAGGCCGTCGAGCACGCTTTTGCCGCCGGTTTCAAAGAAGCGTTTGATCGCTGCAGGGTTGGCGGCGGTGTTGGTCGGGGACATGGCTTCGGTCATCAGGTTGATCACGAAATGACCACGGCTGATGTCCTGAGGGGTGAGGCTGCTGCCATCGATCCATTCATGCAGTTCCTTGCGCCAGGCCAGGTACACCTGCAGGTAACGGCGATACAGAGGGTTCTGGCTCCAGGCCGGGTCGACGAAGCGTCTGTCATCGGCCGCAGGCTGCAAGGCGGACTTGCCGAACACGATACTTCTGATTTCGGTGCCCAGATGAGCGACATGTTTGAGGCTGTGAAAGGGCTGTTTGATTACCTGGCGCAGAACCATGCGAGCGGTGGTCAGTAAATCCTTGCGGCGCAGCCCCACCACCGGGTTGAGCCCCAGGGTGTGTTCAGAGGCTTGCTGCTGCAGGTCATCGTTGTTCTTGCTACTCATCTACGACGCTCCGTTGTCCTGAGACGAGTACTGACTTGCCTGTGAACCAGTGACACAGGCTGAATGCCAGTACTACTGCTCGTGTGACCGATGATGGCTTGGCAGCCAAATCCCCGCTCTCATGCAAGCGACCGCGAAGGCACCTGAACAACTGCGCTTCGTGTGACCACTGCTTGCATACTGCTTTTCATGCATCGACGTGACGCAGGGAATTTGCCAAGGTCATTGGTTACGCGAGATTTCAAAAAATCGCAAGCAGCGTCAGTCGTTGACCGCTGCGCGGGGCATTGAAACAAAATGAATTAGAAAGCGCTTCCTAATGCGCCGAGCGGCAGGCCAGAGCGTGCTGGCTACGATGATCGGCGTTTTGGGTGAGGAGAGTGCGTTTCGTCATTTACCCCAATGACTAAAGCATAAGTTTCACGACTTGTTCGGAAGGATCGCGTGATTTGCCTGCTTTTCTCAGCTCCAGCAAATAGTCTTCCCACAGCGCGTCCTGGCGTCTGGCCAGTTCGTAGAGGTATTCCCAGGTGAATAAACCGCTGTCATGACCGTCGTCGAAGGTCAGTTTCAGGGCGTATTGCCCGGCGGGTTCGATCTTGAGGAGGCCGACGCCCAGTTTGCCGAATTGCAGGATCGGCTTTCCATGGCCCTGGACTTCGGCGGAAGGCGAGTGCACCCGTAGAAATTCGGCCGGCAAATGATAAGCCTCGTTCGACCCGTATTTGAGCGTCAGGGTCTTCGAGGCTTTGTGCAATTCGATGGCGGTGGGCATGGGGGGCATCAGGATAGCCTCAGCTGTAAGCGGCAAGCTTCAAGTGAAAGCAACTGTAAGCCGCAAGCACGATCAGCTTGCAGCTTACAGCTCGCCACTTGCAGCTCTTACAAAATATACCGGGACAGGTCTTCGTCGTTGGCCAACTCGCCCAGGTGGCTGTTGACGTAGTCGGCGTCGATCAGAATCGGGGCTGCATCCTGGCTGCTGGCCAGATCACCGGCGCTGAACGAAACCTCTTCAAGCAGACGCTCCAGCAGGGTATGCAGGCGGCGTGCACCGATGTTCTCGGTCTTCTCGTTGACCTGCCAGGCGATTTCGGCCAGACGCTTGATGCCGTCAGGCTGGAAGTCGATGTTCAGGCCTTCGGTCTTGAGCAGTTCGCGGTATTGCTCGGTCAGCGAGGCATGGGGTTCGCTGAGGATGCGCTCGAAATCCTGAGGCGTCAGGGCCTTGAGTTCGACACGGATCGGCAGACGGCCTTGCAGCTCGGGCACCAGATCGCTCGGCTTGCTCAGGTGGAAGGCACCCGAAGCAATGAACAGGATATGGTCGGTCTTGACCATGCCCAGCTTGGTGTTCACGGTGCAGCCTTCGATCAGCGGCAGCAGGTCACGTTGTACACCTTCGCGGGAAACGTCGACGCCACTGGAGTTGCCGCGCTTGGCGACCTTGTCGATCTCGTCGATGAACACGATGCCGTGCTGCTCGACGGCTTCCAGAGCCTTGACCTTCAGCTCTTCGTCGTTGACCAGACGGCTGGCCTCTTCGTCGCGCACCAGCTTGAGCGCTTCCTTGACCTTGAGCTTGCGGCTTTTCTTCTTGCCCTTGCCCATGTTGGCGAACAGGTTCTGCAACTGGTTGGTCATCTCTTCCATGCCGGGCGGCGCGGAGATATCGACGCCAACGGCTTCGCTGATTTCGATCTCGATTTCCTTGTCGTCCAGCTGGCCTTCGCGCAGGCGCTTGCGGAACAGCTGGCGAGTGTTGGAGTCGCTGGTCGACACCGGCTCTTCGTTGAAACCGGTACGGGCCTGGGGCAGCAGGGCATCGAGGATGCGGTCTTCGGCAGCATCTTCTGCGCGGTGGCGGACCTTGACGATTTCCTGCTCGCGCAGCAGCTTGATGGCCGCGTCGGCCAGATCACGGATGATCGACTCCACATCGCGACCTACATAGCCCACCTCGGTGAACTTGGTGGCCTCGACCTTCAGGAACGGAGCATTGGCCAGCTTGGCCAGACGGCGGGCGATCTCGGTCTTGCCGACACCAGTCGGGCCGATCATCAGAATGTTCTTGGGGGTCACTTCGACGCGCAGTTCTTCAGGCAACTGCATCCGGCGCCAGCGGTTACGCAAGGCAATGGCGACGGCGCGCTTGGCATCGTCCTGGCCGATGATATGGCGATTGAGTTCGTGGACGATTTCGCGGGGAGTCATGGACATGGTATTTGATGGTCCTCAGGCAGAAAGAAGTCGGCAGGGATGCGGGTGACGCAACCGGGCAGCGGCTTATTCAGCGAGGTCCTGCTCCTCAATGGTGATGTTGTGGTTGGTGAACACGCAAATATCGCCAGCGATGTGCAGCGCTGTCTCGGTGATTTCGCGGGCCGACAGCTCGGTCTTGAGCAGCAGTGCGCGGGCCGCAGCCTGGGCGAAGGCGCCGCCCGAACCCATGGCGATCAGGCCGTCTTCCGGTTCCACGACATCGCCGTTACCGGTGATGATCAGCGAGGCGTCCTTGTTGGCGACGGCCAGCATGGCCTCCAGACGGCTCAGGGAACGATCGGTACGCCAGTCCTTGGCCAGCTCGACGGCGGCACGTACCAGATGGCCCTGGTGTTTTTCCAGTTGACCTTCAAAGCGCTCGAAGAGCGTGAATGCATCGGCGGTGGCTCCGGCGAAACCGGCAATCACTTCACCGTGGTACAGGCGACGCACTTTTTTCGCGTTGCCTTTCATGACGGTGTTGCCCAGGGAAACCTGGCCGTCGCCAGCCATGACGACTTTGCCGTGGCGGCGCACTGAAACGATGGTGGTCAAGGGGAGAGTCTCCACGCAGCGGGGCGAAAATGCCCTGATGCAGACTCATATGGGGGTGGGCTCGGGTATTTCAACCGCCGGGGACAAATGGTCGGGTCGGTGCGAGAGCCGGTTTATTCGCGAAATGGCTGCCGGTGTGGCCTCTACGGGTTTTCGTGCAGGGGCAGGGCAAGGTCTGCCATGATGAGCGTCCATTGGTTGTCGCTCAGGAGTGAACATGAACTTCCACACTCGAAAGTGGGTAAAGCCCGAAGACCTCAACCCCAACGGCACGTTGTTCGGCGGTAGCCTGTTGCGCTGGATCGACGAAGAGGCTGCGATCTACGCCATTGTCCAGCTGGGCAACCAGCGTGTGGTGACCAAGTACATTTCCGAGATCAACTTCGTCAGCGCTTCGCGCCAGGGCGACATCATCGAATTGGGAATCACCGCCACCGAATTCGGTCGCACGTCGATCACCCTGACGTGTCAGGTCCGTAACAAGATCACGCGCAAGAGCATTCTGACCGTCGAGAAGATGGTGTTCGTCAATCTGGGGGAGGACGGCCAGCCAGCGCCGCATGGTCGTACGGAGATCCGCTATATCAAGGATCAGTTCGATATGCCGGAATAGAAGAGGAGTCCTGCCTCGGGTTGCGAGGCAGGACTTCGAGCGGTCAGCCCTGTAGCTGTCGCAGCCACGCCAGGCCTTCGCTGGTATCGCCCTTCGGACGATATTCGCAGCCTATCCAGCCTTCGTAGCCCAACTGGTCGATCACCTCGAACAGGTGGGCATAGTTCAGCTCGCCCAGGTCCGGTTCGTGACGATCCGGCACACCGGCGATCTGGATATGGCCAATCCCGGCAAAGTCACGACGCAGCTTGGCTGTCAGGTCACCTTCGACGATCTGGCAGTGGTAGCAGTCGAACTGGACCTTGAGGTTATCGGCCCCCACTTCCTTGCAGATGGCCTGCGCCTGATCCTGACGGTTGAGGAAGAAACCCGGCATGTCACGGGTGTTGATCGGCTCGATCAGCACCGTGACGCCGACACGCTTGGCCTGTTCGGCCGCGAACGCCAGGTTTTCCAGGTACACGGCCTGATGACGCTGGCGCAGATCTTCGCTGGGCAGCAAGCCTGCCATGACGTGAATCCGGTCGTTGCCCAGTACCTGAGCGTATTCCAGTGCGCGCTCGATGCCGCTGCGGAATTCGGCTTCGCGGCCCGGCAGGGTGGCAATGCCTCGTTCACCGGCAGCCCAGTCCCCTGGCGGAGCATTGAACAGGGCCTGAACCAGACCGTTGTCGCTCAGGCGTTGCTTGAGCTCCTGCGGGCTGTAGTCGTAGGGAAACAGATACTCGACCGCACCGAAACCATCGGCAGCGGCTGCGGCGAAGCGCTCAAGGAAATCATGCTGGGGGTACAGCATGCTGAGGTTGGCGGCAAAACGAGGCATGTTAACTCCAGTCTTTAAAGGTCAGACGAATGGCCAAAGCAGCAGGGTAATGACGAAGCCCAGTGTACCCAGCAGCGTGACCAGTACGGTCCAGGTGCGCAAGCCGTCACCGACGTTCAGGCCGGCCAGCTTGGTGAACATCCAGTAGCCCGCATCGTTGATGTGCGACATGGCCAGACCGCCACCGCCCATGGCCAGGCACAGCAGGGCCAGATGGTTGGCGCTCAGGTCCAGCGTGGCGATCAGCGGGCTGAGAATACCGGCCGTGGTCACCAGCGCAACGGTGGTGGAGCCTTGAACGGCACGCAGCAGCAAGGTCAGCAGGAAGCCCAGGGCCAGGACCGGCAGGCCGGTATTGCGCAAGGCTTCGGAAACCACGGCACCAATCCCGGTATCGACCAGCACTTTACCGAACACGCCACCGGCACCGGCGATCAGGATCACCATGGCCACGCCCGGCAGTGCCGAGCCAATCACGTCCGACACCTGGGTGCGGCTCCAGCCACGGCGCGAGCCCAGCAGCCAGGCGCACAGCAGCGTATCGATCAGCAGGGCAACCAGTGGCGCGCCCAGTACGGTCAGGACAGCGCGCAGCGTGGAGGTCGCAGGCAGCATGGTGGTGGCCAGCGTACCCAGCAGGATCAGAACGATAGGCAGCAGGATCAAGGCAATGATCAGCCCGAAGCCCGGAGCAGGCGCGGGTGGCAGCTTGCTTGCCAGACTGCTGGCGCTTTCTTCCACGCCGATGCTTTTAGTCTGGGTGGCTTCGCGAACGGCGGAGTAGTCGTTGCGTGCCCAGGCTTCCAGGTCTTCGTTGGTGACATGCGGGCCGTAGACTTCGGTACGGATGTCGTCGGTCATCGGGTAGGTCTTGCGTGTCATGCGACCGGCCACGAAGTAGCCGATGATGCACAGCACGGCCACGATCGGAATACCCAGCATCAGCACGCGACCCAGGTCGGCACCCAACTGGCTGGCAGCGGCAACGGCTCCCGGGTGCGGAGGCAGGAACGCATGCACGGCCAGCAGTGCGGCACACATCGGCAAGGCAAAGATCAGCAGCGGTTTGCGCGCAGCCCGTGCCACGCCGTAGGCCAGTGGCATGAGGATGATCACGCCCACCTCGAAGAACACCGGAATGCCGACCATGAAACCGGCCACGGTCAGCGCCAGCGGCGTGCGCTTGTTGCCGAAACGGTCGATCAGTGTCTTGGCCAGTGCTTCGGCACCTCCGGACAGTTCAATGATGCGCCCGATCATCGCGCCCAGGGCAATGATGATCGCGATATGGCCAAGGGTCTTGCCCATGCCGCCTTCGATGGTCGCGACCAGATCGGCAGGTTTTACACCGGCGACCAGGGCCACAATGATGCTGACCAGCATCAGGGCGACGAAGGGCTGGAATTTATATTTGAGAACCAGAAACAGCAGCAGTGCGATACCCGCGCCTGCGATGGTCATCAACATGATTGGAGTCATGCCCGGGCACTCCCGCACAGGGAGGAGGGGGCAAGCAGTGAGCAACATCTGACAAAAGCGAGGTATGAGTGAGTCATGCTCTTGAGTCCTGTTGTTATTGTGTTCGGCTGGGCCGGAGTTGATCGGGAATCGACAGGCGACTCCCGGTCAATTTTTCTGAATTACCACTTCGCGCCGAAAACCTGACGCAGCTCTTCGAGGGCTGCAGGTTCCAGTGGGGCTGGCTTGGGGTTGGTCATCAGCCAGAGACGAGCGGTTTCTTCGAGTTCTTCCAGGGCATAGCAGGCCTTGGCGACCGAGCTTTCCCAGACGACCGGGCCCAGTCGCTCCAGCATCACGCCACGCACACTGTTGGCCAGTTGTGCGACGCGCTCGGCGACTTTCGGGGAGCCCGGACGCTCATAACCGATCAGCGGGATGTGGCCGACTTTCATGACCTGGTACGGGGTCAGAGGCGGCAGAATGTCGTCTTCCTGCCAGACACCGGCCAGGGTCAGTGCAACCAGATGCGTCGAGTGGGTGTGCACCACGCCACCGACTTCAGGGTTGCGGTCATAGACCTGACGATGCAGGGCCAGGGTCTTGGACGGCTTGTTGCCGGAGACCCACTCTCCGGCCAGATTGACCTTGGCGATATCCGCCGGATCCAGACGGCCCAGGCAGGCGTCGGTCGGGGTAATCAACCAGCCATCATCGAGACGGGCGCTGATGTTGCCGGCGCTGCCGACCGTGTAGGCACGGTTGTAGAGCAGCCTGCCGACATCGCAGATTTCTTCACGCAGGGCTTTTTCGTTGCTCATTACGCTTCTCCTGCCAATTGCTTGAGTGCTTTGGCGAAGAAGTCGCGGGCACCGAAGTTGCCGGACTTGAGAGCCAGGGCCAGCGGTTGTTCGCCGCTGCTGACGGTTGCCGGAACGCCCGGATCGATCTGAGCGCCGATCTGCAGGAGTTGCACGCCCAGAGCCTGAACCACGGCTCCCGAGGTTTCGCCACCGGCCACGACAAAGCGGCGAACACCGGTTTCCAGCAGGCCTTTGGCGATCTGACCCAGGGCCTCTTCAACCATGGCACCGGAGCGTTCGACACCCAGTTCCTTTTGCACGGCCTTGACTTCGTCCGGCGTGCTGGTGGCGTAGATCAGGACGGTCTGCCCGGCGTCGCGAGCGAAAGCCAGAGCCTGCTCGACCACCGGTTTGCCAGCGGCCAGATCCAGCGGGTTGATGCGCAGTGCCGGACGGTTGTCTTCCAGCCAGGCCGCGACCTGACCGTTGGTGGCCACCGACGCGCTGCCTGCCAGAACCACTTCACCGCCGCTGACGGCGGTCTGTTTGGCTGCATCGATATCACGCAACTTGCCCGCCTTGCGGAAGTTGCCCGGCAAGCCCAGCGCCAGCCCCGAACCACCGGTCAGCAAAGGCAGGTCGGCACAGGCTTCGCCCAGCACGTACAGATCGGCGTCGGAGACGGCATCGGCAATCGCCATGCCCACGCCAGCGGCGCGCAATTCGGCGATCTTGCTGCGTACGGCATCCACACCATTGGCGACGGCGTCATAGCGCAGCAGGCCGACTTTCTTGCTTGTCTGCTCTTGCAGGACACGCACCAGGTTGGCGTCGGTCATCGGCGTCAACGGGTGGTTCTGCATGCCGGACTCGTTGAGCAACTGGTCCTGGACGAACAGGTGACCACGGAAGATCGTGCGACCGTTTTCCGGGAAGGCAGGGCAGGCCAGCGTGAAGTCGCTGCCGAGTTTTTCCAGCAACGCTTCGCTGACCTGACCGATGTTGCCAGCGGCTGTCGAGTCGAAGGTCGAGCAGTATTTGAAGAAGATTTGCTCGCAGCCGCGTTCGCGCAGCCAGTCCAGCGCCGCCAGGGATTCTTCGATGGCTTCGGCAGTGGGGGTGGTACGCGATTTGAGGGCGATCACGATGGCGTCGGCATCCAGACCGGCAGCCATTTCTGCGCTCGGAATACCGATGCTTTGTACGGTGCGCATACCGCCGCGCACCAGCATGTTGGCCAGGTCCGTCGCGCCGGTGAAGTCATCGGCGATGCAGCCCAGCAGCGGGCGAGAGGAAGTCAGGGTCATGGGGCGTTCCTCAGGCTTTTTCAGACTTGGCTTTCGGCAGTTCGATGCCCGGGAAAATCTTGATCACGGCCGAGTCATCTTCACGGCCGAAACCGGCACTGGAAGCCTGCATGAACATCTGGTGAGCGGTAGCCGACAGCGGCAGCGGGAATTTGCTGGTGCGTGCGGTATCCAGTACCAGGCCCAGGTCCTTGACGAAAATGTCCACCGCCGAGAGAGGGGTGTAGTCCGCATTGAGGATGTGCGGCACGCGGTTCTCGAACATCCAGGAGTTACCGGCGCTGTTGGTGATCACTTCATACAGGGCGTCGGCATCGACACCTTCGCGCAGGCCCAGGGCCATGGCTTCGGCGCTGGCGGCAATGTGTACGCCGGCCAGCAACTGGTTGATGATTTTGACTTTCGAGCCCAGGCCATGGACGTCGCCCAGGCGATACACCTTGCCCGCCATGCCATTGAGGACGGCTTCGGCCTTGGCGTACGAGTCGGCCGGGCCGGAGGTCATCATGGTCATCTGGCCAGCGGCGGCCTTGGCAGCGCCTCCGGAGATCGGGGCATCGAGGTACAGCAGGCCTTTATCGACCAGACGCTGGCCCAGCTCGACGGCGAAGGTCGGGGCCACAGTGGCGCAACCGATGACCAGGCTGCCAGGGCGCAGAGCGTCGATGGCACCGTTCTCGCCAAACAGGACGGTTTCGGTCTGCTCGGCGTTGACGACCACGGTAATGATCACATCGCAGGCGGCCGCCATGCTGGCAGGCGAGGCGCAGGCAACGCCGCCTTCCTGGGCAAAGGCTTCTGTCACGCTGGTGCGAACATCGCAGGCATGCACGTTGAAGCCGTTGCGCAGCAGCGAGCGGGCAATGCCAAGGCCCATCGCGCCCAGGCCGATAACGCCAACATTCTTAGTGGTCATGAAGTAATCCTCGAGTCTGTGCCGATGTTTATCGTGCCAGCAAAACGGACGATATTGTTCTGATCTGTGAATCGGATAGTGGATCAGTGAGTCAATAATGTGAAGTCTTTTTTGTTTTTAACAAATATTCACATCGCAGGGGCTTTTTCAGGCAGACATAAAAAAAGCCCCGAAAAGGGGCTTGCTGTAGGAGCGAATCGGGCGGCGATCCGCTTATTCGCGAGACATCATGGAAGACGATAGGTTTTCTTCTGTCTCACGGGCCTCTCGCGAATGAATTCGCTCCTGAGAAGGGTTTGTAAATCATACGGGCATCAGAATGAGTGCGACTGTTTGCGTCTGCGCCACTGGCCCAGTGCTTCTTCCAGGCGAAGCGGGTTGTCGATCTGCTGTCGGCGGGCATGGCTGAACAGGATCAGTGCCAGCTCGGCGGTCACCAGAGCATCGGCGCTGGCATGGTGCCGTTCTTCGGCGTGCAGGCCGAAAAAACGTGTCCAGTCGTCCAGCCCCGCCTGACGCAGATTGGCGTGAGAACAGAGCATCGGGGCGATTTCTGCCACATCGAAAAACGGGTTTTGCAGGCGATAGTCCAGGCTGTCTTTCAAGGCCCGCGACAGCATGTGCTGATCGAACGGCGCATGGAAGGCGAGTATCGGGCTGGTCCCGGCGAAGGCCATGAAGTCCAGAAAGGCTTCCACTGGCTCGCTACCGGCTGCGATCGCACTGGGTGCCAGACCATGGATCAGCACGGCGGGGCTGACCTTGTGATCGACCCGCAGAATCGTGCGCTCGAACTGCTGACCCAGGTCGATGGCGCCATCCTCGATCACGACGGCCCCAATGGACAGGACCTGATCGCGGTTCATGTTCAGGCCGCTGGTTTCCAGGTCCAGCACGACCCAGCGTTGCTGATGCAGTGGCTTGTCGTTCAGCGGGGCAAAGGCTGGCAGCTCGGCAAGCCGTTGCAGTTGATGGCTGTCCAGAGGTGTCTTTTTCGGGCGTGGTCGCAACCATTCGAACAGATTCATAGTTGATAACGCAGGGTCAGGCTGGTTTGCAGGCGTTGTGCCTGGCGGAAGGATTCGCGCAGGATGCGTCGGTCCAGATGGTTGAGCGTATCCGGGTCGATGCGGTTGGAGTACGGCAGGTTCTGTCGGCTTTGCAATTGATGCTGGAGCATGCGGGTCTGCTGAATGAAGTGATAGGCCTCTTCATAGGCGGCACCGTCCAGCGGGTCGATGACTTCACGCTCGACCAGTTGCCGCAGACGTTCCAGGGTGTTGTTGGCACCGACGCCATTGGCCAGGGCAAGCAGGCGGGCACCGTCGACGAAAGGCGTAAGGCCTTCGGTCTTGAGGTCCAGCGTGTCCTTGTCGCTGCCTTTGCGCGCCAGCACGAAATCCTTGAAGCGACCGACCGGAGGACGCTGGCGCAGGGCATTGTCCGCCATCATGCGCTGGAACAGACGGTTGTCTGCCACTTGATCGAGGATGCCGCGCCGCAACTGTTCACACCCGGCTTCATGACCCCAGACCACGCGCAGGTCGAAGTAGATGCTCGAGGCCAGCAGGTTTTCCGGCGTGGCCTCGCGAATGAATGCCGAAAAGCGTCTGGCCCATTCACTGCGGGACAGGCACAGGTCGGGGTTGCTGGCCATGATATTGCCTTTGCACAGGCTGAAACCGCATTGGGCAAGGCTCTGATTGATACGCTCGGCGATGGGGAGCAACCGGGCGCGAATCTCGGCGGCCTGTACCGCATCGCTGGCCTCAAACAGAATGCCGTTGTCCTGATCGGTGTGCAGCGTCTGCTCGCGCCGTCCTTCACTGCCGAAGCACAGCCAGCTGAAGGGCACGCCGGGATCGCCTTTTTCTTCCAGCGTCAGTTCAATGACTCGGCAGACGGTGTGATCGTTGAGCAGGGTGATGATCTGGGTGATCTGGGTCGAAGACGCGCCATGGGCCAGCATGCGGTCCACCAGTTGAACGATATCGCCCCGCAGGTTGCTCAAGGCTTCGATGCGTGGCGCATTGCGAATGGTACGGGCCAGATGCACCAGGTCCACACGCTGCAACGAGAACAGATCACGCTCTGAAACCACGCCACACAGACGCTCGTTCTTGACCAGGCAGACATGGGCGATATGACGTCCGGTCATGGCGATGGCCGCGTCGAAGGCGCTGGCATCGGGGCTCAGGTGGAACGGTGCCGGGCTCATGGTGTGTTTGATCGGCTGGCTGAAATCGGCATTCACATCGGCAACTGCTTCGCGCAAATCCCGCAGGGTAAAAATCCCCAGAGGGGCCTGGTGTTCATCGACGATCACGATGCTGCCGACTTGTTGCTCATGCATCATCTTGACGGCTTCGCGCATGGGCGTTTCAGGGCTGCACATCACTGGATGGCGCATGGCCAGTTCGCCAAGGCGGGTGTTCAACGAATATTGGGTGCCCAGGGTTTCCGCAGCACGCTGCTGGACTTGCTGGTTGACCTGATCCAGCAGGCTGCTGACCCCGCGCAAGGCGAAATCGCGGAAGGTGGTGGACAAGGCGAACAGCTTGATGAAGGCCTGTTTGTTCAGCTGCAGGCAGAAAGTATCTTCTGCGGCCAGATGCTCGGTCCGTGTGGCGCGTTCACCCAGCAAAGCCGCCAGCGGGAAGCATTCTCCGGTCGTGATTTCAAAGGTGGTTTCGGTGCCGCCCTTGGCCGAATGTGGTCGTTCCCCTACCACTCGGCCTTGCTTAACGATATAAAAGTGCTCTACTGGACCGTCGGCTGGCTTGATGATGCTTTCGTCGGCGGCGTAAAAACGCAGTTGGCATTGTTCAACCAGGTACGCGAGATGGGCGTTTTCCATCTGATTGAACGGCGGGAATTTTTGCAGGAACTGCATGGTGCCGTGGATGTTCTGCAACACCGCTGTCTTGCCTGCCTGGGTGAAAGCGTCTGCTTTACTCATGACCTTTACCGCGTTTTTGTTATTGGTGGTCATGGTCGGCCGCTTCCGGCGCAGTGCCCATTGGACGTAAGTCTTACGCTCGTGGATAGTGCCCGGGTAGCCGCGGTTTTTGTAAAACTGTTTTGACGAACGCATGGGATCGCGCTCGATCACCGGCCGGGAAGCCGATAAAGTGCGCCGCAGATTGACGCTGATCTGCTGTCAGAATGAGTCCAGGGAATGATGAGACTGCTGCAATGAGTGACCATGACATCTTGAGCGATGAAGAGCGCGACGCCCTGACTGAGGTCATGCTCCAGCCCAATCGCGACTTGCCGCAGCGTGTCCTGATTGTCGATGACGACAGCGATGCGCGTGAGCTGCTGGCCGAAATCCTGAGTCTCAATGACATCAGTTGCATGACGGCCGGGGGGGGTAACAGTGCGATGGAGTTGTTGCAGACGCGTCAGTCCATCGGGTTGTTGATTACCGACCTGCGCATGGCCCCCTGTGATGGCCTGGACCTGATCCGCCGGGTCCGTGATTCCGAACGTGCCGCCTTGCCGATCATCATCGTTTCAGGCGACGCGAACGTGCGTGATGCCATCGACGCCATGCACCTGAGCGTCGTGGACTTTCTGCTCAAACCGCTCAATACCAAGCAGCTTGTCAGGTTGGTCAAGCGTGAGTTGGGGATGGCCTGAGGCCTGATCATTCGCGAATGAATCCGCCCATGTAGGAGCGAATTCATTCGCGAAAACCTGTCAGCGATTCCGCGCCTTGAACTCACGACGCCGACGATGCAGCACCGGCTCGGTGTAGCCGTTAGGCTGTTTGGTGCCTTCTATCACCAGTTCGACGGCGGCCTGGAACGCGATATTGCTATCGAAGTCAGGGGCCAGCGGACGGTATAGCGGGTCATTGGCGTTCTGCCGATCCACCACCGGCGCCATGCGCTTGAGGCTTTCCAGCACCTGAGCCTCGTTGACCACCCCGTGACGCAGCCAGTTGGCCATGTGCTGACTGGAGATGCGCAACGTTGCACGGTCTTCCATCAGGCCGATGTCGTTGATATCCGGCACCTTCGAGCAACCCACGCCCTGATCGATCCAGCGTACGACGTAGCCCAGAATGCCCTGGGCATTGTTGTCCAGTTCGTTCTGGATCTCTTCCGGCGTCCAGTTGACCTGAGGAGCCAGTGGGATGGTGAGGATGTCATCCACCGACGCAGGCGCTCGCTGGGCCAGTTCTGCCTGACGAGCGAACACGTCGACCTTGTGATAGTGCAAGGCATGCAACGCAGCAGCGGTCGGTGAAGGCACCCAGGCGGTGTTGGCACCTGCCAGTGGATGGGCGATTTTCTGTTCCAGCATCGCAGCCATCAGGTCCGGCATGGCCCACATGCCCTTGCCGATCTGGGCCTTGCCTTGCAGGCCGCATTTGAGGCCGATATCGACGTTGGAGTTTTCGTAGGCACCGATCCACTTCTCGGCTTTCATCTGTGCCTTGCGCACCACCGGGCCTGCCTCCATCGACGTGTGGATTTCGTCGCCGGTGCGGTCCAGGAAGCCGGTGTTGATGAACACCACGCGCTCGCTCGCCGCCTGGATACAGGCCTTGAGGTTGACCGTGGTACGGCGTTCCTCGTCCATGATCCCGACTTTCAGCGTGTTGCGCGGCAAGCCCAGGACTTGCTCGATACGGCCGAACAGCTCGTTGGTGAACGCGGCTTCTTCGGGACCGTGCATCTTCGGTTTGACGATGTACACCGAGCCGCTGCGGCTGTTGTGACGCGAAGTATTGCCGTTGAGGTTATGGATCGCGGCCAGGCTGGTCACCAGACCGTCGAGAATGCCTTCCGGCACTTCATTGCCCTGCTTGTCCAGAATCGCATCGATGGTCATCAGGTGACCCACGTTGCGGATGAACAGCAGCGAGCGGCCGTGCAATGTCACTTCGCCGCCTTCGGCGGTGGTGTAGACGCGGTCAGGGTTCATGGTGCGGGTGAAGGTTTCACCGCCCTTGGACACCTCTTCGGCCAGATCGCCTTTCATCAGGCCCAGCCAGTTGCGATACACCACGACCTTGTCGTCGGCATCGACGGCGGCGATGGAGTCTTCACAGTCCATGATGGTGGTCAGCGCGGCCTCCATCAGGATGTCTTTCACACCGGCCGGATCTGTCTGGCCGATCGGGCTGGAAGCATCGATCTGGATCTCGAAGTGCAGGCCGTTGTGCTTGAGCAGCACGGCGAAAGGCGCAGACGCGTCGCCCTGGAAACCGACCAGTTGGGCATCGTCCTTGAGGCCGGTATTGCTGCCGCCCTTGAGGCTGATGACCAGTTTGCCATCGATCAGTTTGTAAGCCGTCGAGTCGGCATGCGAGCCGGCTGCCAGGGGCGCGGCTTCATCGAGGAAGGCGCGGGCGAAGGCAATGACCTTGTCGCCGCGAACCTTGTTGTAGCCTTTGCCTTTTTCGGCTCCGCCTTCTTCGCTGATGGCGTCGGTGCCATAGAGTGCGTCGTACAGCGAGCCCCAGCGGGCGTTCGAGGCATTGAGGGCGAAGCGGGCGTTCATCACCGGCACGACCAGTTGCGGGCCAGCCATGGCGGCAATTTCTTCATCGACGTTTTGCGTCGTGATCTGGAAGTCCGCCGCTTCTGGCAGCAGATAACCGATTTCCTGAAGGAAGGTCTTGTAAGCCGGGGCGTCGTGGGCCTTTCCGGCATTGGACTGGTGCCAGGCATCGATTCTTGCCTGCAAGTCATCACGTTTGGCGAGCAGGGCTCTGTTCTTCGGCGCAAGCTCGTGGATCAGTTTGTCCGCCCCGGCCCAGAACGCTGCGGCATCGATGCCGGTACCAGGGGTGGCTTCGTTCTGCACGAAGTCGAACAGGACTTTGGCGACCTTCAGGTCACCGACTTGAACGTACTCAGTCATTGCACTTGCCTCACTCTGCTCAGCAGGTCGAGCTCACTCAGGAGCGCTCTCTTATGTGATGTCGATGTTTTGTAGTTCGCGCTGCGGAATACTACATGAGGAGCAGCGGTGGAGGCTCAATATGTCACCAAACGACCGGATTATCACGACCGGTCACGCTGCAACCCCGAATGTTCTCAAAAATGACGTCGATTGTTCCAGATAATTATCAAAACGGTACACGGTCTGCGGTTTCCGGTGCCTGGAGGAACCTTGCCTATACTTTTGCGACAGTCGCCGTGTTCTGGCGGCCCCTTTTTGCAAGCAGAGGACGTCACCTGTGGATCATCTCGTAGTCACCGTGGTTGCCCCCGACAAGCCCGGGCAGGTCGAGCGTATCGCTCAATGCATTGCCGAACATGGCGGCAACTGGCTGGAGAGTCGCATGTCGCGCATGGCCGGGCAGTTCGCCGGCATTCTGCGAGTGGGCGTTCCTCCCGAAAACCACGATGAATTGATCCAGGCACTTCAGGTGCTGTCGGTTCACGGCATCCATGTTCAACTGGCCGAAAGTGCCGTCGAGACCGCCTGCACCTGGAAACCCATCAGCATGGAACTGGTGGGCAATGACCGGCCGGGCATCGTGCGCGATATCACCCGCCTGCTGGCCGAGCAGGGTGTCAACGTCGAAAGCCTGGTGACCGACGTCACCCCGGCCCCCATGAGCAGCGAGCTACTGTTTCATGCCGACGCCATGCTGGGTGTGCCTCTGACACTTTCACTGGATGACCTGCAGGCCCGGCTTGAAACACTGGCGGACGATTTGATGGTGGAGCTGGTGCTGAAGACGGATGTGTGAAGAGGGGTTATCCAGATTAACCGTGCATCCGTCTGTGGATAACCTGGGGAGACTGTCTTGGGTGCCACGCCGATCAAGGCTTTGCGGGATTTGATCAAAAATTCAACAGTTTCAAGGGCTTGTGCACAAATAACGTGAGCCTGCCTGTGGATAACCCTTGGAGAACCCTTTGCAGGCCACGTGAATCATGGCTTGCAAAGGATTGTGTGTTTTTTGATCAGGTGCGTTTGCGCAAGCTCAGCCAGGCATCGACGCTGTAGACAACCAGTCCGGCCCAGATGCAGGCAAACGTGATGACCGTGTTGCTGCTCAGATGCTCTCCGTACACCAGAACGGCCAGCGCCAGCACCAGCGTTGGTGCGACGTATTGCAGAAAGCCCAGCGCGGTGTAGGGCAGGTGGCGGGCCGCGGCGTTGAAGCACACCAGCGGAATAAGGGTGACAGGCCCGGCCGCCGCCAGCCAGAGTGCCTGGGAGGTGGTCCAGAATTCAGGCTGTGCGGTCTGTGCCATGGGGTTGAGCAGCAGCCAGGCCAGAGCCAGCGGGACCAGCATCCAGGTTTCCACGACCAGACCGGGCAGCGCCGCGACGGGAGCCTTCTTGCGGATCAGGCCATAGACGGCGAAGGTCAGCGCCAGTGCCAGAGAAACCCAGGGCAGGCTGCCGACATGCCAGACCTGTTGCGCCACCCCGGCAGCGGCAAGGCTGACTGCCAGCCATTGCAACCGCCGCAGGCGTTCGCCCAGGATCAGCATCCCCAGCAAGACGTTCACCAGCGGGTTGATGTAGTAACCCAGGCTGGCTTCGAGCATGCGCCCGTTGTTCACGGCCCAGACATACACCAGCCAGTTGCTGGCGATCAGGCTGCCGGAGAGCGCCAGTACGGCGAGGCGCCCTGGATTGTCACGCAGTTCGCGCCACCAGCCGGGGTGTTTCCAGACCATGAGCAGCAAGGAGCCGAACAGGGCCGACCAGAGTGCGCGATGAATGATGATCTCGAGCGCGGGAACGGCAGAAATGAGTTTGAAGTAGATCGGGAACAGGCCCCAGATGATGTAAGCACTCAGGCCAAGAATGTATCCACGGCGTGGATTGGCAGCTTGCATGTGGTGTCCTTGCACGGAAAGGCGGTTTTCTGTTTTTTATAGTGATCGGGTATGCGCCGGGTGCCTTGGGCGGGCGGCGCACAGACCGGATCAGAACAGCTTGAGAGGTTCTTCGTTCAGCGCCGACAGTTGCTCACGCAAGGCCAGGATATGGTCGCCCCAATAGCGTTCGGTACCGAACCACGAAAAGCTGCGCGGAAAGGCCGGGTCGTCCCAGCGGCGGGCCAGCCAGGCGCTGTAATGCATCAGGCGCAGGGCTCGCAGCGGTTCGATCAAGGCCAGCTCGCGTGGGTCGAAATCGTGGAATTCGTTGTAGCCGTCCATCAGTTCCGACAATTGTCCCAGGCATTCCTGACGGTCGCCTGCCAGCATCATCCAGATATCCTGTACGGCAGGTCCCATACGGCAATCGTCCAGATCCACGATATGGAAAATGTCGTCACGACACATCATGTTACCGGGATGGCAGTCGCCGTGCATGCGGATAGTGGTGTGTGGCGTTGCGGCGTAGGCATCTTCGATGCGTTTGAGCAGGTCACGGGCGACGGACTCATAGGCCGGAAGCAGGCTACGTGGAATGCAGTCGTTTGCCAGCAGGTAATCCACGGAGTCCTGACCGAAGTTTTTCACTGCCAGGGCTTCACGGTGCTCGAAGGGTCTGGCGGCACCGACAGCATGAATGCGGCCCAGCAACTGGCCCAGACGATACAGTTGATCGAGGTTGCCCGGCTCCGGCGCTCGCCCGCCACGGCGCGGAAACAGGGTGAAGCGAAAGTCGCCGTGCTCGAAGAGCGTCTGCCCGTCATGAACGAGCGGGGCTACGACGGGTATTTCGACTTCGGCCAGCTCGAAGGTGAAGCTGTGCTCTTCGAGAATGGCCTCGTTGCTCCAGCGCTGCGGGCGATAGAACTTGGCAATCAAAGGCTGATCGCCCTCGATGCCGACTTGATAGACACGGTTCTCGTAGCTGTTGAGGGCCAGCACGCGAGCGTCGCTGAGGAAACCGATGCTTTCGACGGCGTCGAGAACCAGGTCGGGGGTGAGTGTTGCAAACGGATGGGCCATGCTGACTCCTGCGCGCAGCAGGTTGCCGCGTTGGGCCACTGATGTTAACGCAGACTGATCGTGGCTGGCGTACGCAGGAGCGAATTCATTCGCGAAGAGGTCGGTACATTCGACGCATTTCTGCCTTTGGAATGAGCCTTTCGCGAATGAGTTCGCTCCTACGGTAACGGTCTTCAGGCGCCGATGACGCCGCCGTCCTCGCGGGTAATCACCATCACCGAGGAGCGGGGCTTGCCGTTGGGCAGGTGCTCGGGGAAGGTGGAACCTCCGTTTTCGCCAGGGTGCTGGATGCCCACGAACATCGTCTTGTAGTCCGGCGCAAAGCTGATACCGGTAACTTCACAGCCGATGGGGCCGACCAGGAATCGACGGATTTCACCGGTGTGCGGATCGGCGCAGAGCATCTGGTTGTTCCCCATGCCTGCGAAGTCTCCCTTGTTGCTGGAGTCGCCGTCGGTCTGTATCCACAGACGACCGGCTTCGTCGAAGCTTAGTCCGTCCGGGCTGTTGAACATGTTCTGAGCGTTGACATTGCTCGACCCGCCTTGCGGCGTGCCAGCATGCACGGCCGGGTTGCCCGCGACCACGAACAGGTCCCACTCGAATTCCATGGCCGACGCATTGTCCTCGGCTTCCCGCCAGCGCAGGATCTGCCCGTACTGGTTCTTGGCGCGCGGGTTAGGCCCGCCAACGGGTTGACCGTCTTCACCACGCTTGGAATTGTTGGTGAGGGTGCAATAAACCTGGCCATCCTTGGGACTGACCACGATCCACTCCGGACGGTCCATGCGCGTGGCTTTTACGACACTGGCCGCCAGGCGTGCATGGATCAGCACTTCAGCCTGGCTGTTGAAGCCGGCCGCCGCATCCAGGCCGTTCTTGCCGTGGGTCAGTTCGATCCACTGGCCTGTGCCCTTCGGGCGATCCGGGTTGTTGTCGCCACCGTCGAACTGCGCCACATACAAGGTGCCGTGATCCAGCAGGTTGCGGTTGGCCTTGGGGTTCTGATGGTCGATCTTGTCGCGGCTGATGAATTTGTAGATGAACTCGCCGCGCTCGTCGTCGCCCATGTAAACCACGGCACGACCGCCCTTGGTCTCTGCCAGCGCAGCGTTTTCATGCTTGAAGCGGCCCAGCGCGGTGCGTTTGACCGGCGTGGATTTTGGGTCGAACGGATCGATTTCGACAACCCAGCCATGGCGGTTGACCTCATTGGGGTTTTTGGCCACATCGAAGCGCGGGTTGTGTTGATGCCAGTTGATGTCCTTGCTGGCGGCCACGACGCCGTAACGCTTGAGGCCCGCATCGAACTTCTGTTCCGGGTTGCTGCTGCCGAAACAGTCGGTGAAGTTTTCTTCACAGGTCAGGTAAGTGCCCCACGGCGTCTTGCCGTTGGCGCAGTTCTGGAAAGTGCCCAGGGCATGTTTACCGGCCTTGTCGGCGTCGGTCTTGAGCCAGTCATGTCCGGCAGCCGGGCCGCTCAGGTCGATGGGCGTGTTGCCATGAATGCGGCGGTTGTAGCGGGAGTCCTGCACGAATTGCCACTGGCCGTTCTTCTGCTGGACTTCGATGACCGAAACACCCTCGGCGGCGAGCGCCTTTTGCACCTCTTCGGCCGATTGCGGCTCCTTGCCGTGATCGTAGAGGTAGCGGTAGTTGGTGTATTCGTTGTTGATTGCCATCAGCGCCCGGTCTTTATGGCCGGGCATGGGGAACAGGCTCATGCCGTCGTTGTTGTCACCGAACTGGACTTCCTGCGCCACGGCTGTGCCTTTGCCGCTGGGGTCGAAGGCCGGACCGTCCGTTTGCAGGGGCTGGCCCCAACTGATGAGAACCGATGAGGTGTAGCCAGGCGGCAGGCTGATGCTGTCGGCCGTGGCGGCGGGAATACTGTCAAAGCCCAGCAGCTTGCCCGATGCTGCGCTGACGCTGGTGGCCAGTGCGCTACGGGTCAGCAGGTTGCCGCCCAGAAACATCGCAGCGCCGCACAGGGCACCTGCGCCGATGAATCCACGGCGAGTGAGGCCGACCATCTTCTCGAGGTCGGTTGATTGATTTTCTTCTAATAATTTCATCATCACGGCTCCCACAGAGGTGGCAGCCACGATAATTGCCGTGCATGACGAAATTGTGTCGGTTACATGACGGCGCAGCCGCTTACAACGGCGTCCCCAACAATACAAAGGAAGGCGCAAAGCAGACCTTCACCTGACAGTCGGCAGCCAGCCCCAGGGCCTGAAGTCGTGCAGTGGGTGTCAGGGCGCACAGTGTCTGGCCGCCGGGCAGCGTAATCCGTACTTCACAGGGGCCGTCCTCGGCTTCCAGTACCGTATCTATCCGACCGGACAGGCAATTGTTTCCATTTGTTTCGACGTGATCGTGTGGATGCAGCTCCAGCCAGCCGGCCTTGATGAGGGCGACTACATCCGTGCCGATTTTCAGCTCCAGTCGCTGGGTGCTGTCATGGGTGATCCGGGCTTCGATGAAAACCTCATCCGTCATGTGCAGGCGAATGTAATCGTTATGCCCCTGCCGGACGATGCTCACGATGCGCCCCAGCAATTGATTGCGGGCACTGGTGCGCAAGGTCAGGCGATTGAGCAGTTCCAGGTCGCCACTTTCCTCGGTGGCTTCCAGCACCTGAGCCTGTAATGCCTGCAAGCGTTTATAGAGACGCAGCACGCGCTCACCTTCGGCGGATAACTTCGCTCCACCACCTCCGCGTCCGCCGACACTGCGTTCCACCAACGGTTTCTGCGCCAGGTTGTTCAGCTCGTCGATGGCATCCCAGGTCGCCTTGTAGCTCAGGCCCGCGCTTTTGGCGGCACGGGTGATCGAGCCTTGCTCGGCGATATGGCGCAGCAACTCGATGCGCTGAGGACGGCGAACCATGTGTTGCGTCAGCAAGGTCGGTAAAGGCATGGCAGTGAAGGCGGGTGGCTGATGGAAAGTGGGCAGTGTAAGGCAAGTCAGCCTTCCGGTCTGGGGGTTCTGGCCAGGCAATAGACATCTACCTGCTGCGCACCGTTCTTGAGCAACACGCGGGCAATGACATCCGCGGTAGAACCCGTGGTCAAGACATCATCGATCAATGCCAGGTGTTTGCCTTTCATCCAGGCAGCATCGCGCACCGCAAAGGCTCCCTTCAGGTTGCGCTTACGGGTTTTGGCATCCAGCCCCTGTTGCGCTGTGGTTTCCCGAATACGCAGCAGTCGACGTTCATCCACCGGCAGGTTCAGGGACTGACCCAGCCAGTGGGCGAGCATGGCCGACTGGTTGTAGCCACGCTGGCGCAGGCGCTTGCTGGCCAGTGGCACGGGTAAAAGGCAATCGGGCCGGGCAAGGCCTTCGTCGAAGCGGTGTTGCAGGAACTGCGCTGACAGCTCCGCCAGCAAGCGCCCCATGGGCCATTGCTGCTGGTGTTTGAAGCGAGTGATCAGGCTGTCGACCGGAAAGTCATATCGCCAGGGGGCGACGACCTCCGTGAAGGCGGGAGGGTGCCTGACGCACTGGGCACAGGTCAGGCCGGACATGGGTAATGGCAGGGCGCAATGCAGGCACTGATCGTCCAGCCAGGGCAGTTCGGTTTCGCAGGGAACGCAAAGGGGCAGAGAAGCGTCGCTGATTTCATCGCACAGCAAACAGGATTGTTTCTTTTTTAACCAGATGTAAACCTGATGTTTGCAATGCGGTTGACAGTGCATGGCTCTTCCTTAAATATGCCGAACATCCGTGTAGCGCTTGTGGGCTTTTTTCGCCTTGGCGCATTGCCCAAAAAAACCAAGGAGCCGCCCGATGAGCGCCAGCACCACCGCCACTTTGCGTCACGACTGGACTTTAGCTGAGGTCAAGGCGCTGTTCGTACAGCCATTCAATGACCTGCTGTTTCAGGCTCAGACCGTTCACCGCGCTCATTTCGATGCCAACCGCGTCCAGGTTTCCACCCTGCTGTCGATCAAGACCGGTGCCTGTCCCGAAGATTGCAAGTACTGCCCGCAGTCCGGCCACTACAACACCGGTCTTGAAAAGGAAAAGCTGCTGGAAGTGCAGAAGGTGCTCGAAGAGGCGGCTCGCGCCAAGGCCATCGGTTCGACCCGCTTCTGCATGGGCGCGGCCTGGAAACATCCATCGGCCAAGGACATGCCGTACGTGTTGCAGATGGTCAAAGGCGTCAAGGCCATGGGCCTGGAAACCTGCATGACACTGGGCCGTCTTGATCAGGAACAGACCGAGGCGCTGGCTCAGGCCGGGCTGGATTACTACAACCACAACCTGGACACCTCGCCGGAGTTCTACGGCAACATCATTACCACCCGCACTTACAGCGAGCGCTTGCAGACCCTGGCCTATGTGCGCGATGCAGGGATGAAGATCTGCTCTGGCGGCATTCTGGGCATGGGCGAGTCGCTGGACGATCGCGCCGGTCTGTTGATTCAACTGGCCAACCTGCCTGAGCATCCTGAATCCGTGCCGATCAACATGCTGGTGAAAGTGGCCGGTACGCCGCTGGAGAACGCCGAAGAAGTCGACCCGTTCGATTTCATCCGCATGCTGGCCGTGGCCCGTATCCTGATGCCGAAATCTCATGTCCGCCTGTCGGCCGGTCGCGAGGCCATGAATGAACAGATGCAGGCTTTGGCGTTCTTCGCGGGCGCCAACTCGATTTTCTACGGCGAAAAATTGCTGACCACGGCCAACCCGCAGGCCGACAAGGACATGCAGTTGTTCTCGCGCCTGGGCATCAAGCCCGAAGCCCGTGAAGAGCACGCCGACGAAGTGCATCAGGCGGCCATCGAGCAGGCTCTGGTCGAGCAGAAGAGCAGCGCCATGTTCTACGACGCCGCGTCTGCCTGATCTTCCCGAACGGGCCGGTTGCAACCGGCCCGCTGTGAATCACTTTTCTGAAGACCGGGGCCTGCATGTCTTTCGATCTCCGCACGCGCCTTGAAGCGCGTCGCGCCGAACACCTCTATCGTCAGCGTCCGTTGCTGCAAAGCCCGCAAGGCCCGCAAGTGACGGTCGATGGCCAGCCGCTTGTAGCGTTCTGCAACAACGATTACATGGGGCTGGCCAATCATCCTGACGTGATCGCGGCCTGGCAGGCAGGGGCCGAGCGATGGGGCGTCGGAGGTGGCGCCTCGCATCTGGTGATCGGTCACAGTGGCCCGCATCACGAACTGGAAGAAGCGCTTGCCGAACTTACCGGCCGACCACGGGCGTTGCTGTTTTCCAACGGTTACATGGCCAACCTCGGAGCGGTCACGGCATTGGTGGGGCAGGGCGATACCGTGCTGGAGGATCGTCTCAATCACGCTTCGCTGCTGGATGCGGGCCTGCTCAGCGGTGCGCGTTTTTCCCGTTATCTGCACAACGATGCGAACAGTCTGAGCACACGTCTGGATAAGTCTGTCGGCGATACGCTGGTGGTGACCGACGGCGTGTTCAGCATGGATGGCGACATCGCGGACCTGCCCGCACTGGCGCGGGCAGCCCGGGCCAAAGGTGCCTGGTTGATGGTGGACGATGCCCATGGCTTTGGTCCGCTGGGTGCCAACGGGGCCGGGATCGTCGAGCATTTCGGTCTGGGCATTGACGATGTGCCGGTGCTGGTCGGTACGCTGGGTAAATCCTTCGGCACGTCAGGGGCCTTTGTGGCTGGCAGTGAAGAACTGATCGAAACCCTCATCCAGTTCGCCCGCCCTTATATCTACACCACCAGCCAGCCGCCTGCACTGGCCTGCGCCACGCTCAAGAGTCTGGAGCTGTTGCGGACCGAACATTGGCGACGCGAGCATCTGACACGTCTGATCCAGCAGTTCCGCCGGGGTGCCGAGCAGATCGGTCTGGAGTTGATGGACAGTTTCACACCGATCCAGCCGATCATGATCGGCGATGACGGTCGAGCCTTGCGCCTGTCGCAGATGCTGCGTGAGCGTGGTCTGCTGGTGACGGCGATCCGTCCTCCCACCGTTCCTGCTGGCAGTGCCCGTTTGCGCGTGACATTGTCTGCCGCTCACAGCGAGGCTCAGGTGCAGCTATTGTTGAATGCATTGGAGCAGTGTTATCCGCTGCTGGGTGCAAGTGAGCCGACGGAGTCCGGGCATGCGTAATCGCTTGATCCTGCTACCGGGCTGGGGCCTGGGCGTTTCACCGCTTGAGCCGCTGGCGGCCGCCTTGCGGGGGCTGGACGAGCATCTGCGGGTCGAGATCGAACCCTTGCCCGAACTCGACAGCGCGGATCTGCCAGAGTGGCTCGATGAACTGGATGTCAATATCCCGAGCGGTGTCTGGCTCGGCGGCTGGTCGCTGGGCGGCATGCTGGCGGCCGAGCTGGCAGCGCGCCGTGGCGATGAGTGTTGCGGGTTGCTGACAATGGCGAGCAATGCCTGTTTCGTGACACGTGGTGCATGGCCCCATGCAATGCCCCAGGACGATTTCGTCGCCTTTCTGGCGGGGTGTTCCGCCGATGCCGACGCGACGTTGAAGCGCTTCAGCCTGCTGTGTACTCAAGGGGCTGAAGATCCGCGTGGATTGTCCCGTCTGCTCAAGGCCGGTGCGCCCAAGACCTCGAGCCGCTCCCTGGTCGAAGGTCTGCGTGTTCTGGAGCAGCTCGACACCCGTAGTGCCTTGCAGACCTATCGCGGTCCGCAATTGCACCTGTTTGCAGGGCACGATGCATTCGTGCCAGCCGAGGCTGCGGGGGACTTGCTGGCCTTGCTGCCGGACGTCGAGGTGGGTCTGATTGAACAGGCCAGCCATGCCTTCATTCTGGAAAACCCTCACGGAGTGGCGGCGGCGATCCAGGCCTTTTTGCACGAGTCGGGCGATGACTGATCTTTCCCACGTCAAACTACCGGGTGGCTTGCCCGACAAGCGTCAGGTCGCTGAATCGTTTTCTCGCGCTGCTGGCAGTTATGACAGTGTTGCCGACCTGCAACGCGCTGTCGGCCATGAACTGTTCTCCCGTCTGCCCGACGGGCTCGATCCTTCGCGCTGGCTGGATCTGGGGTGCGGCACCGGTTATTTCAGCCGGGTGCTGGGGCAGGCTTTCAAGGACGGCGAAGGCATTGCGCTGGATATCGCCCAGGGAATGCTGCGTCATGCCCGGCCTCAAGGCGGCGCGCGTTATTTCGTGGCGGGCGATGCCGAGCGTATGCCGATGCAGGCGCAGAGCTGTGGGCTGATCTTTTCCAGCCTCGCCGTGCAATGGTGCGAGGACTTTGCCGCTGTCCTTCGTGAAGCCGGTCGCGTGTTGCAGCCTGGCGGCGTATTTGCCTTTTCCAGCCTGTGCGTCGGTACTCTGCATGAGCTGCGGGCCAGCTGGCAGAGTGTCGACGGGCTGGTCCACGTCAACCGCTTCCGGGAGCTGGAAGACTATCGCCAGCTGTGCGCGGCCAGTGGGTTGCGTGTACGCAGCCTGGAGGTTCGACCTCATGTGCTGTACTACCCGGATGTCCGCAGCCTGACTCACGAGTTGAAAGCACTGGGTGCGCATAATCTCAACCCTGGGCGCCCCGGTGGCTTGACGGGAAGGCAACGGATTCTAGGCTTGGTCCAGGCGTACGAGCGCTTTCGCCAGACCGAAGGGCTGCCCGCCACTTATCAAGTGGTTTATGCGGTGCTTGAAAAGCCCTGACGGGTTCATGTGATAAAGGGAAGACCGCTGAGATGAGTGTTGCGTATTTCATCACTGGCACGGATACGGATGCAGGAAAGACCACGGTTGCCGCCGGTTTGCTGCATGCCGCCCGATTGACTGGGCTGAGCACGGCGGCTGGCAAACCTGTTGCTTCGGGCAGTGCGATCACCCCGCAAGGGTTGCGCAATTCCGATGCCTTGGCCCTGTTGGCAGAATGTTCGCTAGACCTGAGCTACAACGATGTCAACCCATACACTTTCGAGCCTGCCATTGCTCCCCATCTGGCTGCCCGTGAAGCCGGGGTGCCGCTGATGGTGAACTCACTGCTGCAACCGATGCGAAGGCTGCTTGAACGGCGTGCGGACTTCACCCTCATTGAAGGTGCTGGTGGGTGGCGTGTTCCGCTGGCCGATCAAAGCAATCTGTCGGACCTGGCCATTGGCCTGGGACTGCCCGTCATCATGGTGGTGGGCGTGCGTCTGGGATGTATCAATCATGCCTTGCTGACGGCCGAAGCCATTGCCCGGGACGGATTGCAACTGGCTGGCTGGGTCGCCAATATCATCGACCCCAAGACTTCGCGTCTGGAAGAGAACCTGGCGACCTTGTCCGAGCGGTTGCCTGCGCCTTGTATCGGACGCGTACCTCGCCTGAAGAAAGCGAGTGCCGAAGCCGTGGCTGAACACCTGCATCTTGAGCTGCTTGATGGATTTTGAAACACATTCACTATCTACCTGATACACAAGGTGCTTTTGCCTTTCTCAAGACGCAACCTATCGTGCGGCGGAGTGCCATTAGTCTTTTTGTCGAGTATTTCCCTGCATTTGCTGGTTCAATAGCACCTGTTCGCTATTTGAACTGAGGACCGGCTTATGCAAATCACCATGAACAACACCCTCTATCCGGGTCTGAGCGCCATTCAGGTCGGACAGGAGCGTGTCGATCAGGCGGCCACCCAGATCGCCAGCACCAACATCGAAGTGTCGGGCAGAAGCCAGTCTTCGGACTTCCAGCTTGAGAACCTGCGCTCCGTCGATCGCAGCCAGCGTTCAGAACTGCCCGCCAATATCGTCGAGCTTGAAGCCGGCAAAGAGCAGATCCAGGCAGGCCTGGCTGCACAGAAAGCCAGCGACGAAGCGCTGGGTACGCTGATCGATACTTACGCGTGATCCCCCTCCACGCCGTGCCTTCCCGGCACGGCGTTATTTTTTGAATTGCCCCTCACCATCACGCTGTATCGTCTCCGCAACTTTCCGTCTCTCTACTAGACTCCACTGAATCGGTGCCTGAGTGCTGCACGCCTTTGCGTGTGCGGTCTGTAGCGTATCGAGGATAAGTGGTGTGCGAAGCGCTATTGACAAGGTACAGGCGTAAACGTATGTTTCAAACACCTGTTTGACCGTAAGGCACACGAGATTGTCTGGCGCCCTGGCGTATGCTCACGGCGACCGTCCGGTCATTCGTTCCAGGATTCATCAGCAGAGGTTTATCGCTATGCCTGAATACAAGGCCCCCTTGCGTGATATTCGTTTCGTTCGTGATGAGCTGCTTGGCTACGAGGCGCACTATCAAAGTCTGCCGGCCTGCCAGGACGCAACACCTGACATGGTCGATGCCATTCTTGAGGAAGGCGCCAAGTTCTGCGAACAGGTACTGGCTCCGCTGAACCGGGTTGGCGATACCGAAGGCTGCACCTGGAGTGAGTCGGGCGTGAAAACCCCGACCGGTTTCAAACAGGCATACAAACAATTCGTCGAAGGTGGCTGGCCGAGCCTGGCCCACGACGTTGACCACGGTGGCCAGGGCTTGCCCGAGTCGCTGGGTCTGGCCATCAGCGAGATGGTCGGCGAAGCCAACTGGTCATGGGGCATGTACCCCGGCCTGTCCCATGGCGCCATGAATACGATTTCCGAGCACGGCACTCCTGAGCAACAGGACGCTTACCTGACCAAGCTGGTGTCCGGTGAATGGACCGGCACCATGTGCCTGACCGAACCTCACTGCGGGACCGACCTGGGCATGTTGCGCACCAAGGCCGAGCCTCAGGCCGATGGTACCTATAAGGTCACCGGCACCAAGATCTTCATTTCCGCTGGCGAACACGACATGGCCGATAACATCGTCCATATCGTACTGGCGCGTCTGCCGGATGCCCCGGCGGGTACCAAGGGTATTTCGCTGTTCATCGTGCCCAAGTTCCTGCCCGCGGCCGACGGCAGCCTTGGCGAGCGCAATGCGGTGACCTGCGGTTCGATCGAACACAAGATGGGCATCCACGGTAATGCCACCTGCGTGATGAACTTCGATTCGGCCAAGGGCTTCCTGATCGGCCCGCCGAACAAGGGCCTGAACTGCATGTTCACCTTCATGAACACTGCTCGCCTGGGCACGGCACTGCAAGGTCTGGCCCACGCTGAAGTCGCATTCCAGGGCGGTTTGAAATATGCCCGCGACCGTCTGCAGATGCGTTCGCTGACCGGCCCTAAAGCGCCGGATAAAGCCGCTGACCCGATCATCGTTCACCCGGACGTGCGTCGCATGCTGCTGACCATGAAGGCCTTCGCCGAAGGTACTCGGGCCATGGTGTACTTCACTGCCAAGCAGGTCGATATCGTCAAGTACAGCGAAGACGAAGACCTGAAGAAATCGGCCGATGCGCTGCTGGCGTTCATGACGCCGATTGCCAAGGCCTTCATGACCGAAGTGGGCTTCGAGTCGGCCAACCATGGCGTGCAGATCTATGGCGGTCACGGTTTCATCTCCGAGTGGGGCATGGAGCAGAACGTTCGCGACAGCCGTATCTCGATGCTGTACGAAGGCACCACCGGTATCCAGGCACTGGACCTGCTGGGCCGCAAGGTCCTGATGACCCAGGGCGAGGCGCTCAAGGGCTTCACCAAGATCGTCCACAAGTTCTGCCAGGCTAACGAAGGCAGCGCAGGTGTTCAGGAGTTCGTGACGCCACTGGCCGCGCTGAACAAGGAGTGGGGCGAGCTGACCATGAAAGTGGGCATGGCAGCCATGAAGGACCGTGAAGAAGTCGGGGCCGCTTCGGTGGATTACCTGATGTATTCCGGCTATGCCTGCCTGGCTTACTTCTGGGCCGACATGGCGCGCCTGGCATCGGAAAAACTGGCTGCTGGCACCTCCGAAGAGGCGTTCTACACCGCCAAGCTGCAGACGGCGCGTTTCTACTACCAGCGCATCCTGCCGCGTACCCGTACGCATGTCGCCGCCATCCTTTCCGGTGCCGGCAACCTGATGGACATGAAAGAGGAAGACTTCGGTCTGGCTTACTGATCACGCCCTGCCGCTGTCAAAAGCCGTCTGGCCTTCGGGTCAGGCGGCTTTTTCATTCCAGATGAAAAGAGCGCGGAAACCCGGTCTTTGCTCATTCAAACGATAAACCTTTTCGATTACCTGCCGTTACAGAAACGTAGCCAGCTACCAATCCTGCTGAATGCATGGTTCACTGGATGAGGGCACAATGCCATCAAGCCAGATATTTACTCCGATGCCGAGTAGGAGATATCCCCCTTGTTGCGTCCATCTGCCGCACGATTGAGTCACTTTCTGCCTTCTGCCGCTTTGTTTTTTGCAGGGCTTGCGGCTGCCTATGTCAAAGACTTGAGTGTTTTCTTCACCTCCCTGTTCAATGTGCTGCCCACTCTGGTGTTGCTGTTGGGAGGCGCCTATTGCTGCGTGTATCGGCGTCAGCGTGAACTGTTTCTGATGATCACCGTTTACATTGCCTACTTCCTGCTGGATACCCAGACGGATTACTACCGGGACAATGGCAAGGTCCGGGAAGATGCGGCGGTCATCTTTCACCTTGTGTGCCTGTTGTTGCCGGTCCTGTTCGGGTTGTATGCGGCCTGGGAAGAACGTACGCATCTGTTTCAGGACCTTGTAGCGCGCATTGCGGTACTGGTTGCCGTGGGAAGCGTGGCCTTCGGTCTTGAGCAGAGTTATCCCGTCGAAGTCCAGACCTGGCTGGCGGATATCCGCTGGCCTGCGCTGCATGGTTCCTGGATGAGCCTGATCCAGCTCTCCTATGCCATGTTCCTGGCTTCGTTTGTCCTGCTGATCTGGCAATACCTGGAAAAACCACGGCCCTTGCATGCTGCGCAGCTCGTCGGATTGTTGGGGTTGTTCTGGGCCTTGCCCAAGACGTTCATTCTGCCGTTTACGCTGAATATCCTGTGCAGCCAGGTGATGCTGATGATTGCGGCGGCAGTCGCCCATGAGGCTTACCAGATGGCCTTCCGCGACGAACTCACCGGCCTGCCCGGACGCCGGGCGCTCAACGAACGCATGCAGCGCCTGGGGCGCAATTACGTGCTGGCCATGAGTGACGTCGATCACTTCAAGAAATTCAACGATACCCATGGTCACGATGTCGGCGACCAGGTGTTGCGTCTGGTCGCCAGCAAACTGTCGAAAATCACCAATGGCGGCGGTAAGGCCTACCGCTATGGCGGCGAGGAGTTTGCCATCGTGTTTGCCGGCAAGACGCTGGATGAATGCCTGCCTCACCTGGAGGCCATTCGTGAAAGCATTGCCAATTACGAGATTCTGTTGCGCAACAAGGACAATCGCCCCAAGGACGATCAGCAAGGGCGCCAGCGACGGGGCGCGACTGCTGCCAGCAGTGTTTCCGTGACCGTCAGTATTGGTGTTGCCGAACGCCAGCCGGAACATCGAACCCCCGAAGAAGTGCTCAAGGCGGCTGACCAGGCGCTGTACGCGGCCAAGGGCGCAGGCCGCAACTGCGTCATCTCCCATGGTCAGCACAACAAACGCGGAGCAGTACGCACGGCCGAAGCGGTTGGTTGAGTCTGAGTATTCGTTGAACGATCGGTGCAGGTGTTTGTGACTATTTTATGATAAATGGTCATGTCTTGACGCTATGTCTCTGAAACGTTGTTCGGTTAGACTCAGGGACATTGTCACCCGATCCGGGCATGCTGCATGTCGGGATCGCCTTTTCAGGTTTACTGCTCCTGCTTGCGAGGTTTGCCATGGCTGACTACAAAGCGCCGTTGCGCGATATGCGTTTCGTTCTCAATGAAGTGTTTGAGGTGTCCCGGCTCTGGGCTCAATTGCCTGAGCTGGCTGAAACCGTCGATGCCGAGACGGTCGACGCAATTCTTGAGGAAGCCAGCAAGGTCGCGAGCAAGAGCATCGCTCCCCTCAGCCGTAACGGGGACGAGGAAGGTTGCCACTGGAACGATACTGTCGTGACCACCCCGGCAGGTTTCCCCGAAGCGTATAAAACCTACGCAGAAGGCGGTTGGGTCGGGGTTGGCGGCAACCCGGAGTTCGGTGGGATGGGCATGCCCAAGGTGGTGTCGGCCCAGGTCGAAGAGATGCTCAACTCCGGCAGCCTGGCGTTCGGGCTGTATCCGATGCTGACCACCGGTGCCTGCGTATCGATCAATACCCACGCCACGGAGGAGCTCAAGGCCACTTACCTGCCGAACATGTATGCCGGGACCTGGTGCGGTTCGATGTGCCTGACCGAAGCCCATGCCGGTACCGACCTGGGCATCATCCGTACCAAGGCTGTCCCTCAGGGCGACAACACCTACAAGATTAGTGGCAGCAAGGTGTTCATCACCGGCGGCGAACACGACCTGACCGAGAACATCATTCATCTGGTTCTGGCCAAGCTTCCGGATGCCCCCGCAGGCCCTAAAGGCATTTCGCTGTTTCTGGTGCCCAAGTTCATGGTCAACGAGGACGGCAGCCTGGGTGAGCGCAATACCGTCAGTTGTGGCTCCATCGAACACAAGATGGGCATCCAGGCTTCGGCCACCTGCGTGATGAACTTCGACGATGCGGTCGGCTATCTGATCGGCGAGCCCAACAAGGGGCTGGCCGCCATGTTCACCATGATGAATTACGAGCGCCTGGGTGTGGCTATCCAGGGCCTGGCTTCCGGCGTGCGTTCCTACCAGAACGCTGTGGAATATGCCCGTGATCGCTTGCAAAGCCGCGCCCCGACCGGCGCGCAGAACAAGGGCAAGGCGGCTGACCCGATCATCGTTCACCCGGACGTGCGTCGGATGTTGTTGACCATGAAAGCCTTCAACGAAGGCGGGCGTGCCTTCTCCAGCTATGTAGCCCTGCAACTGGACACCGCCAAGTACAGTGTCGATGAGGTTGTTCGTCAGCGTGCTGAAGATCTTGTCGCGCTGCTGACGCCGGTCGCCAAGGCCTTCCTGACGGATATCGGGCTGGAAACCACGGTTCATGGTCAGCAGGTCTTCGGTGGTCACGGCTACATCCGTGAGTGGGGGCAGGAGCAACTGGTGCGTGACGTACGCATCACCCAGATCTACGAAGGCACCAACGGCATCCAGGCGCTGGATCTGGTGGGACGCAAGATTGTCGGGTCGAACGGCGCGTTCTACCAGTTGTTCTCCGATGAAGTGCGTGCATTCGTGAAGGGGGCCGACAGCTCGCTGACCGAGTTCACCAAGCCTCTCGGGGCCGCGCTCGACATGCTGGATGAACTCACTCGCTGGGTGCTGGACCGCTCACGGACCAACGCCAATGAGATCGGTGCTGCGTCGGTGGAATACCTGCATCTGTTTGGCTACACCGCATACGCTTACATGTGGGCCATGATGGCCAAGGCAGCCCAGGGCAAGGAAGAGCAGGAAGAGTTCTACGTCAGCAAACTGGGCACGGCGCGTTTCTACTTTGCCCGCCTGTTGCCGCGCATCCACTCCCTCAATGCCAGTGTGCGTGCGGGTAGCGAGTCTTTGTTCCTGCTGGATGCTTCGCAATTCTGAGGATTGAGGTCTGTAAGCATTTGCTTACACGTTGTGTTGGCTTTTTGCCTCTTCCCTAAAAATGGATCCAAAGTTACTCTAAATCCATGGACGTAGCGCAGGATGCGCAACAAGACATAACAGGGACACGAAGGGATGCCTGCCAGGATGGCGGGGTGAAAGGGATATCAGGGAAACAGTCTGGAAAACCTCGCTTAGGCGGGGTTTTCTTTGTGTCCGGGATTTGAGTAATGGCTGTATGCCAGAACGGGTGGAACCCTTGCCGATGCCAAGGGTCGATTAGCTACCTGGCCTAATAAAAGGTCATCCCATCAGGAGCTTACCCATGGACATCATTCGCATCATCTTCGCCATTCTGCTGCCACCACTGGGTGTGTTTCTGCAAGTCGGCTTCGGTGGCGCCTTCTGGCTCAATATTCTGCTGACTCTGCTGGGTTACATCCCCGGCATCGTCCATGCCGTCTACATCATCGCCAGCCGTAAGTGATCACGGTTGAAACCGCTCCTGCAGACCGTGTAGGAGCGAATTCATTCGCGAACGATCAACCATCCAAGACATCCCGATAGAAACGCCACTCGGCTTCCAGCGCGTCAGCCAGGTTACTGGCCTTGCGAAAACCGTGGCGTTCATCGGGATAGAAATGCGCTCGAGCCTCAATGCCGTTGTCCTGAAGGGCCTTGAGCATGGCGCGGGTCTGTTCCGGCACGACCACGGCGTCGAGTTCTCCCTGAAAGAAAATGACCGGTACGCTGATCCGCTCGGCATGCAGCAGAGGTGTTCTGTCCCGATAGCGTTCGGCATCCTCGGCCGGGTCGCCAATCAGCCAGTCCAGATAATCCCCCTCGAACTTGTGAGTCACTTTGCCCAGGGCGATGGGATCGCTGACACCATACAGGCTCGCTCCTGCACGGAAGACCTTGTGAAAGGCCAGCGCGCACAGCGTTGTATAACCACCGGCGCTTCCTCCGCGGATAAAAGCCTGATCCTTGTCGATCAGCCCCCGTTCTGCCAGGTGTTCAACGACTGCGCAGGCGTCTTCCACATCCGAAACACCCCAGTTCAGGTGCAGGCTTTGTCGATAGTCGCGGCCATACCCGGTGCTGCCACGATAGTTGAGGTCGGCGACGGCGAAACCTCGCTGTGCCCAATACTGGATGCGCAGGTCCAATACCGGATAGCAGGCTGAAGTCGGGCCGCCATGGATAAAAACCACCAAGGGCGGTTTTTCCGCGCCATTCATTGCCGGATAGAAATAACCATGGGCTTTGGCTTCGCCGCTGGCATAGCTCAAGGATTGCGGGCGGCTGATACGTTCCGCTGGCAAGGGGGACTCCCCGCCGGCCAGGACGCTTGTGCTGTGATCCTGGCGTGAGATGGCCAGTACGGCCGAGGGGCTGATGGCCGAGGCCGCGATGCAATAGATAAAGCTTTCATCCATGGCCAGGCTGCGAAACCGGGTGTAACCGGCGCTGAAGTCTTCGACCGAACCGTCCGCCTGGCGCAAACCCAGCACGCCCAATCCATCCTGCGACCAACTGGCCAGATAACCGTTGCCCGTCGGCAACCAGGTACAGCCGCCCAGTTGCCAGGGAGCCGGTGAATGGTCGGCCGCGGCGGCAGGGAAAGGTGTCAGGCCGGAAGGCGTTTCCTGCCATGGCTGCCAGAAACCGTCGCGATCCGTCAGGCAACACAAGCGTCCTTGAGCATCGAAGCGTGGTTGTTGCAGGGATTCCTGCTGCGGGCCATCGCCTGCCACGCAGCGTGCCGCCGACCAGGAGCCGTCACTCAGACGTTCGCTGCACATCAGCATCGTACAGGTCCAGGGCTGATGCGGGCGTTGCCATTGAACCCAGGCCAGTCGCTGTCTGTCCGGGCTCATGACGGGGGAGGCATAGAAGTCGGCCCCCTCGGCCAGCAGGTGACGCTGGCCGTCAGCCAGATCGATCGCCACCAGACGATGGGTGTTGTGATCCTCCTCGACGGCCAGGACCTGATCCGTGGCGAAGTGCAGGCCTCCGTAGCGTCTGTCGCCCTGCGTCAGTTGCCGGGGAGCACTGGCGTCCAGTGCCTGTCGATACAACTGCTGATCGCGCTCGTTGACGAACACCACGGCATCGTCCGCGATGCAGAACGACCCTCCGCCATATTCATACACCCGGCTGCGCACGCTGAAACCGTCCGGTGTCAGGCGACGGACCTGACCTTCGGCCCAGTGCCAGATACGGCAGGCGGCGTCTTCGGGCCGGTATTCGTTCCAGAACAGTCCGGCAGGGCTGAGATCCAGTTCAGAGAAGTCGATACCTGCGGCAACGGCCTGCGAGGCCGGGAACAGATCAGGAGGATTTGGCGATGAGGCGTGAGTTTCGTTCATTGCGAAAGGCCAACTGTTCGATGGTTTGAGTCGCGGTTTCCGATTCGTCGCGGGCCTGGGTAATCAGCCCGTGATGCGGGGATTTGCTGCAGACCGGGTCCGTATTGGCAGCATCGCCTGTCAGCATGAAGGCCTGGCAACGGCAGCCGCCGAAATCCTTTTCCTTCTCGTCGCAGGAGCGGCAAGGTTCGGGCATCCACTCGTACCCGCGGAAATGATTGAAACCGAACGAGTCGTACCAGATGTGCTGCATGCTGTGGTCACGCACATTGGGAAACTGGATCGGCAACTGACGCGCGCCATGGCAAGGCAAGGCCGTGCCGTCCGGGGTGACGGTCAGAAACAGGCTGCCCCAGCCATTCATGCAGGCCTTGGGGCGCTCTTCGTAGTAGTCGGGTGTGACGAAGATAAGTTTGCAGGGATGTTTCTCGGCTTCCAGCTTTTCACGGTACTGGTTGGTGATCGTCTCGGCACGTACCAGTTGATCCTTGGTCGGTAGCAGACCGACGCGGTTCAGGTGCGCCCAGCCATAGAACTGACAGGTGGCCAGTTCCACGAAGTCCGCTTCAAGGGCCAGGCAAAGCTCGATGATCCGGTCGATCCGGTCGATGTTATGCCGATGGGTAACGAAGTTCAGCACCATGGGATAGCCGTGCTTTTTTACCGCACGGGCCATTTCCAGTTTTTGTGCGAAGGCCTTTCTGGAGCCGGCGAGCATGTTGTTCACTTGCTCGTCGCTGGCCTGAAAGCTGATCTGGATATGGTCCAGCCCCGCCTTCTTGAAATCGATGATTTTCTGCTCGGTCAAGCCAATGCCTGACGTGATCAGATTGGTGTAGTAACCCAGGCGACGGGCTTCTGCGATGAGTTCGGCCAGGTCCTGACGCACCAGCGGTTCGCCACCGGAAAAGCCGATTTGCGCCGCGCCCATCTGCCGCGCCTGCTGCATGACGGTGAACCATTGCTCGGTGCTCAGTTCCTGACCCTGTCTGGCGAAGTCCAGCGGGTTGGAGCAATACGGGCATTGCAGCGGGCAGCGGTAGGTCAGCTCGGCCAACAGCCACAGCGGCAGGCCGACAGGTGGCGTTGGCGGTATGAGCGGACCCTGGGTGGTGTTTCGGGTATCAGGCAAGGTTTATCCAACTCTTTTCCTGGGCGACTCTCATGAAATCATCGACATCGGCACCCAGTTCCGGAACGTTTGGAAAGCGCTCCTGCAACGATGCAATGATGAGCGCCACGCTGCGTTGTCCATCCACCAGACTGCCGATCAGGCCGGCACTTTCGTTCAGTTTGATCATGCCTTCGGGATACAGCAGCACATGGCCGTTCTGGGCCGGCTCGAACTGGAAGCGATAACCCTGGCGCCAGCTGGGGACTTGTTGTCGATCGAATTTCATAGGCTGATTCCCTTATGCCATACATTCTGGTCGGTGACGCTGTGATAAGGCGGGCGGTTCAACTCGTACGCCATGCTCATGGCGTCCAGCATGCTCCATAAAATGTCGAGTTTGAACTGCAGGATTTCCAGCATGCGCTGCTGGCCTTCGTAGGTGGTGTAGTACTTGAGTGTAATCGCCAATCCATGTTCCACATCGCGACGTGCCTGACCCAGGCGAGTGCGGAAATACTCATAACCTGTCGGGTCGATCCAGGGGTAATGCTGGGGCCAGGTGTCCAGGCGCGACTGGTGAATCTGGGGGGCGAACAGTTCGGTCAACGAACTGCTGGCCGCTTCCTGCCAATTGGCACGGCGAGCGAAATTCACGTAGGCATCGACCGCAAACCGGACGCCCGGCAGGACCAGCTCCTGTGAACGCAACTGGTCCGGGTCCAGCCCCACGGCCTGACCCAGGCGCAACCAGGCTTCGATACCGCCGTCTTCACCCGGAGCGCCATCGTGATCCAGCAGGCGCTGTATCCATTCACGACGGATTTCGCGATCCGGGCAGTTGGCCAGAATCGCCGCGTCCTTGAGCGGGATATTCACCTGGTAGTAGAAACGGTTGGCGACCCACCCCTGAATCTGCTCGCGAGTCGCCCGGCCTTCATACATCGCCACATGGAACGGATGGTGGATGTGGTAATAGGCGCCCTTGGCACGCAAAGCCTTCTCGAACTCGGCGGGGGACAGCGCAGTGGTCTCGTTCATCATGTCTCCTAAAGCTCGATACTCATGCCGTCATAAGCCACTTCGACATGACGGCGCACCAGCTCGGCGCGCTCCGGAGAATCTTCGTCGAGAATCGGGTTGGTGTTGTTGATGTGGATAAGGACCTTGCGCTGTTCCGGGAACGCCTCGAGCACTTCCAGCATGCCGCCGGGGCCGTTCTGGGCCAGATGACCCATTTCCCGACCCGTACGGGTGCCGACACCGCGCCGCTGCATCTCGTCGTCGTCCCACAGCGTGCCGTCCACCAGCAGGCAGTCGGCGGCCTGCATTTTTTCCAGCAGGGATTCATCGACCTTGCCCAGACCGGGGGCATAGAACAGCTTGCCGCCTGTCCTGAGGTCTTCGACGATCAGGCCGATGTTGTCGCCGGGGTGCGGATCGAAGCGATGCGGCGAATAAGGCGGTGCCGCGCTGCGCAACGGGAATGGTGTGAAACGCAGATTGGGGCAGGCCGGGATGATGAAGCTGCCTTGCAGCTCGATACGATTCCAGACCAGGCCGCCGTTCCAGTGCTTGAGCATCTCGAACAGCGGAAAGCCCGTGCTCAGGTCTTCGTGGACCATATCGGTACACCAGACCTGGTGCGGGCAGCCTTCGCGCAGGCTGAGCAGACCGGTGGTGTGATCGATCTGGCTGTCCATCAGCACAATGGCGCTGATGCCGGTATCGCGAAGTGCGCGGCCGGGTTGCATGGGAGCGAAGCCTTGCAACTGGGCGCGGATGTCCGGGGAAGCATTGCACAGTACCCAGTTGACGCCATCGTCAGAGATCGCAATGGAGGATTGGGTGCGGGCCTGGGCACGCAGGCTGCCATCGCGAAAACCTGCGCAGTTGGCGCAGTTGCAGTTCCACTGGGGAAAACCGCCGCCCGCTGCGGAACCTAGAATCTGGATGTACATGTCAGCTCCATACCGGGGAGCGCTGAAAAATGAAAAAGAGCGCTATCCATAAAAAAAGCCCCGGCGAACCGAGGCTTTGTACCGTGTCGACATCAACGGTTCGCGAAGTACATGGTGACTTCAAAGCCAATACGCAGATCAGTGTAAGCAGGTTTGGTCCACATGGGAGACTCCTTCATATGATTGCAGCGGTTGTGACTACATCTTAGTGCGCCTGAGCAGGCATACGTTCAGATACTTAGGAAGCTATGTTACTCAATTTAACAATTTGGCAGGGCGGGAATTTAATGAAAGATGCTTGCCATCGGGCAGGAATACCCGTTTAGCCCATGGGGGCCGGGCGATTGGCCAGGATGAGCCAGCCTCCGTCGGCAGCGTTCAACTGGTGGGCAGCCGCGAGCAACGAGTGTTTTTCCAGATGTGACAATGCCTCGCGCAGTGCTTTGAAACCGTCTGCGTCATGCCCGTTCAGAAAGGCTTGCCAAAGCCATTGGGCGGCCTGTCCGGTTGGCATTGTGATGGGGTCGAGTTGATCGTCGAGTGTTTGGCGAAGATCGTCGATATCGGCGTCTTGAATCAGGTTCGGCAAATCCTCGATGAAGGCCTCGATGTGCCGGACAAGTCGTTCTGCGTTGCAGGTGGGCGATTGCACACCGAACAGCAATCCGGTGCGCCCGGCGATCTGGCGCAAACCGCTGAATACCGCATAGCCCAGTTGCAGTTCGACCCGCAGACGCTGATAGAACGGTGCCTGTATGAGGTGTGCGAGCAGGCGCCAGCGGGCTTCATCGTGAAGTGAGGTATCGGGTGTGGTGCAGAACAGCAGCACGGCATCTTCCGGTGACTCTGACCTTTCCATCTGCCAGCGTTTGCCCTGTCTTGTCGCAGCTACAGAGAGAGCCTGCGACTGCGGCAGCCCCGGCATGGCCTGCAGGGCGCTGTTCAGGTGTGATCGATGACGGAGAGGCAGGCCTGTGGCAAACCCGATCCAGCTGGCGCTGCGCCAGAGCGTCTGAAGATCATCGACAGATTGCCCGGTGGGGCTGGACAAAAAGTGATCAGGCAAGGCCTTGAGCAGTTGGCGAATCGGAATCAGGGCGGGCTCGCTCTCTGCTTGGCCATGACGCGCCAGCGCCTTGCTGTCTGGAGAGTGCAGCCCATGCAGCGCTTGTTCGACGATGGCTGGCATCGGCTCATGAAAGCCCGTGAAACTGAGTTCCCAGTGATTGCCGCAAGCGCTGAAGGACAGGGTCACACCGGCCTGTCTGGCTTGTTCGCTCAGGTTTTTCAGACCGTCATTGAGTGTTCGCCACCAGTGGGGCTGTGCGGTCGGCAATTGCCAGCGTAGAAAAACCGAAGCTTCACCGCTGTCGCAAGGCAAGGCGTCGCTGTAGACCAAAGGGCTCGTCAGGACAGGGTCGCCCTCGACGAGGGGTAACAGAAAAGGGTTGGCTGTGGGCAAGTGCCACTCGATGCGCCCGACAGACGGATTATCCACAGGCGACGCCGATAGAAGCGTGTGGGGCGTTAGCCTGTCGAGCAATGCATTGAGTGCCAGAGCACCTGCTTCGCTCAGGCCTGCCGGCACATCGCGGCAGAAATGATGCGCCATTTCCAGCGCGCTACAGGTTTCCAGGCGTCGATGTTGCACGCGGCGATACTCTTCGACCAGCGCTGGCCATCGGGTCTTGAAGAACGCGAGCCAGCCAAAGAAAAGCGTTGCAACCATGCCCGATGCGGCGGGGCGCGCGCCTGTGCATTCGACATCGAGCAGCACTTGCCCGCCAAACCGGTACAGCGGTGTGGCCTTGAGTGAGCCGATCAACCCTTGCCCCACCAGTTCGGCCACCAGACCACCCGGTTGGGCGTCCATCAACCAATGACAGAAAAACGCGACAGCCTCTTCTGTCTTGGCTGGTAAACCTTCGCAGGCAAACAGCAGGTGCACATCTGTCGGCTCTGGTATCGAGAGGCGAATCGGCGATTCATCGATCAGAGGCGGTGGCATCTGCTGCGTAACGGTCTGTCCGGTGCTGAAAGCGGCGCCATGTTCTGTGGCCAGGATTTCCAGCTCTGCCAGTGGCAGGGGGCCGCTCAGGCACAAGGTCATTTGCCCGGCCTGATAGAACCGCTGATAGAACGCCCGAAGGGCTTGCTGAAAGGCCGGATTGGGCACGGCGAGGCTGTAGCGATTGCCCGCATGAAAGCCCCGAAGCGGGTGCTGCGGGTTGAGGGTGGCCAGCAGACGGATCTGATGACGGGCCTGGGCATCCTGAGTCCAGGCGATGAACTCGGCATGCAACACTTCACGCTCGCGTAACTGATCGGCCTGAGCCATGCGTGGATGAGCAAGCATGTCGCACAGGCGCTCCAATCCCCGGGCGAAGGCTGGAGGCGGCAGCTCAAAGAAAAAGTCGGTGGTGCGCTCACGGGTGCTGGCGTTGATCTGCCCGCCATGGCGCTGCACGAAGGTCATCAGGTTCTGGTCGGAGGGAAAGCGCTCGGTTCCGAGAAAGAACAGATGTTCCAGAAAGTGCGCCAGTCCCGGCCAGGCTTGCGGCACATCATGACTGCCCGCCGCGACCCGCAGCGATGCTGCACAGCGCTTGAGCCGAGGTGCATGGCACAGCACCACATTCAGGCCATTGGGCAGGGTCAGTCGCTGGACATCAGGCATGAGCGTTTCACAGAACTGTGGGAGCGAACACATTCGCGATCACGCATTTTCGCGAATGAATTCGCTCCCACACAAGGCGAAAATGGCCCCCGGTAGGAGCGAATTTATTCGCGATATGGCAGATGTGTATCAGCCAGCCAGCAACCACACACCGGTTGCAGCCGAAGCAGCGCCGGCAATCCGCACCAGCGGTGCAGCGGCCTGAGGCAGGATTCGCACCACGGCGTAGCCTGCTGCATGCAGTACCGCCGTTGCTGCCACGAAACCGGCTGCATAGGCCCATGGGCTGGACATGTCCGGCAGTTCAAGACCGTGTGCCACACCGTGGAACATGGCAAACACCGCCGTGGCTGCAACGGCCAGTGCCAACGGTGGACGAACGGCCAGCGCGACGGCCAGGCCCAGCGCCAGTACCGAGGCGGAGATGCCGCTTTCCAGCGCAGGCAGCTCCAGACCCGCGAAGCCCAGCAGGCCGCCGATCAGCATGGTGCCCACGAAGGTGCAAGGCAGTGCCCAGCGGGCAGCGCCTTTCTGCTGGGCGGCCCACAGGCCGACCGCGAGCATGGCCAACAGGTGATCAAGGCCTCCAATCGGGTGTTCGATACCTGCAAGCAGGCCGTTGTCGCCATGGCCGGGGTGCGCCATCGCCAGGGTCGGAGTAAGCAGCAAGGCAATGACGCCGAGGGCTTTCTTGTAGTTCATGGACAGGTTTCCTAGGAGGGTTGAGTTCAGGCGCTGACTGTCAGCAGACCCTGGCGTTCGATAAAGGCAATGATCTGTTCCAGACCCTGGCCGGTTTTCTGGTTGCTGAACACGAAGGGTTTGTCGCCACGCATCTTCTTGGTGTCGCGGTCCATCATTTCCAGCGATGCGCCTACCAGCGGTGCCAGGTCGATCTTGTTGATCACCAGCAAGTCGGACTTGCAGATGCCGGGGCCGCCCTTGCGTGGCAGCTTGTCGCCCGCCGACACGTCGATCACATAGATCGTCAGGTCCGACAGTTCCGGGCTGAAAGTCGCTGAAAGGTTGTCGCCACCGGACTCGACGATGATCAGGTCCAGCCCCTCGAAACGACGGTTGAGTTGATCGACGGCTTCCAGGTTGATGGACGCATCTTCACGAATCGCCGTGTGCGGGCAACCGCCGGTTTCCACGCCAATGATGCGTTCCGGGGCCAGTGCTTCGTTGCGTACCAGAAAGTCGGCGTCTTCGCGGGTATAGATGTCGTTGGTCACGACCGCCAGGTTGTAGCGCTCACGCAGGGCCAGGCACAGGGCCAGGGTCAGGGCGGTCTTGCCGGAGCCGACCGGGCCTCCGATGCCGACGCGTAAAGGTTGGCTGTTCATTGAGTTCTCCATGGATGCTAGGACCGGAACAACCGGCTGTATTGACGTTCATGGGCCATGCTCGCCAGCGACAGGCCAAAGGCGGCGCTGCCGATCTGTCGGATGTCTTGAGCGGTGGCGTCTTGTTGGGCCTGCTGCAACAAGGGCAGCAGTTCACTGGTCAGGCGTTGCGCGGCTTGCTGACCCAGCGGCAGGGTTTTCATCAGCACGGCCAACTGGTTTTCCAGCCAGCTCCACAGCCAGGCGGCCAGCGCGTCCTGTGGGCTGATGTCCCAGGCACGTGCTGCCAGTGCCCAGCCCAGAGCCAGATGCGGTTCGCCGGTCTGTTCCAGAAACAGGCGGGCAGGACGATCCAGTTCAGGCAGGCCATTGAGCAACTGTTGCAGGGAGTAGCCCATCTGGCGGCTTTCCAGGTGCAGTTCGCGGGTTTCCCGGCTGGCGCGGTGTTGCTCGCTCAGTTGCAGCAACTGACCCCAATCCTCCTCGGCGGCCGCCGTGCAATGGGCGAGCATCAAGGGTGCCTCGAAGCGGGCAAGGTTGAGCAGCAACTGATCGCCGATCCAGCGCGCAGCGGTTTGCGGATCGACCACGATGGATTGCTCCACGGCCATTTCCAGCCCTTGCGAATAGCTGTAGCCACCAATCGGAAGCTGCGGGCTGGCCAGACGCAGAAGCGCCCAGGCACGATTCATTTACGCACGCCGAACTGGTGCAGGCGCGGTGCGTAGTTGAAGTCTTCTTCCCCGGCGCGCGAATGGTGGTGACCGCCTCCGTAAGCGCCGTGTTCCGGCTGGAAGGGGGCTTCGATGGTTTCGGTGGTGGCGCCCAGTTGGTCGAGCATGGCCTTGAGCACGTAATCGTCCAGCAGACGCAGCCAGCCATCGCCCACTTGCAGCGCCACATGGCGGTTGCCCAGATGATAGGCCGCACGGGTCAGCTCGAATGTGCTGCTGCAGGTGACATGCAGCAGTTGTTCAGGACGGGCACAAACGCGAACGATACGGCCGTCTTCGGCCTGCAGGAATTCGCCGTCATGTAGCGGCTGTTGCCCGCGTTGCAGGAACAGTCCTACGTCTTCGTTTTCGGCACTGAAGCAACGCAGGCGGCTTTTACTGCGCGCCTCGAAATTCAAATGCAGTTCGGCGTCCCATGTGGTCTGGGGGTCGATTCGTTTATGAATCACCAGCATCAGAAAGCTTCCAGCTAATTACGATGCTTCAAATCAGAGCAAGGGGCTTGCCAATAGTGCAGGAATCTACAAAAGGCAGGCGTGAGGGGTGCAATGATCAGAAAATATACAAATGTGCGCACCAGTGTAGTGCGTGTGTTTATTTGTGTTTCAGGATGGTGCGATTTTTCTGATCGTTGTGTCAGTCGTGACTGCCCAGGCCCTTCCAATGCTTGGCGCCCATGAAGATGAATCGCAGCTGCTGGGTAATCTTGGCCTGGGGGGTGAGGTGGGCCGCGAGTGTGGCGGAGGGCGGGTCAATCAGCTCCGGCAGCATGGCGAATACGCTTTTGACCACCAGGTCGGCAATGATCGAAAGGGCATTGGTATCGAGGTGTCGCCACTTGGGCATTTTCGCCAGGTCGGCGGTCAGGTCGGCGCTGATGCCTTCTCGCAACGCGCCCAGCGCCTGGCGCACCTTGAGCGAGCCACCGTACTGTTCGCGGGCCAGAAAAAAGAACTGCGAGCGATTGGCGGCCACCTGGTCGAGAAAGATCTGCACCGAGGCGTGAATCAAGCCGCCCATGACCAGTTCGTTATGCCGCACCAGACGAATGGTTTCGCGAAAGGTCTGGCCCACTTCGCTGACCAGTGCCAGTCCCAACTGGTCCATGTCTTCAAAGTGACGATAGAAACCAGTGGGCACGATGCCTGCCGTACGTGCAACTTCTCGCAGGCTCAGGCTGGCGAAACCGCGCCCGCTCTCCATCAACTGGTGAGCAGCGTCGAGCAAGGCTCTTCGGGTCTGTTGTTTCTGTTCGGCACGGGGCAGCATGGGCAAACATTTTGGGAGTGGACTGCGCAGCACTCTAACATGCGTCGAAAGGCTTTTGATTGAAGGACCGGCGACGGCTACTTTTTCTATCAGGAGGAACCTGGCGGGTTGTTTGCCAATCAGATCAAACCCTCGGCGTTTTCATCAGTCGAAGGAACATGTCGTATTCAACGCACCATGGCCGGGGCGTTGTTTTTTTGGAGTGTCGTGCAATGACGCGCAGCCGTAAGATTTTCGCCTGGACAGGTGCCACGTTGTTACTGGTGCTTGCCGTACTGGTCATTGTGATCGCCACTTTCGATTGGAACCGCATCAAACCCACCCTCAACGAAAAGGTCAGTGAAGCGCTGCATCGCCCGTTCGCGATCAACGGCGATCTGGCCGTGCTCTGGCAGCGAGAGCCGGAGTCCGGTGGCTGGCGCGCCTGGTTGCCCTGGCCGCATTTCGTGGCCCAGGACCTGAGCCTGGGCAACCCCGAGTGGTCGAAAACCCCACAAATGGTCACGCTCAAGCGTGTCGAGTTTCGTCTGGCCCTGCTGCCATTGCTGGTTCAGGAAGTGGTCATTCCGCGTATCGACCTGACCGGCCCCGAGGCGAAGCTCGAGCGCCTGGCCGATGGTCGGGCCAACTGGGTCTTCGACCTGCCAGCGTCAGACCCGAACGCAGAACCTTCCAGTTGGGTGCTGGATATCGGTGCAATCAAGTTCGACAAGGGGCTGGTCAGCTTCAATGACCAGACCTTGAACACGCGGCTGGATCTGATTATCGACATGCTGGGCAAGCCGATCCCCTTCGGTGACATTGTCGGCAGCAAAGAGGTGCAGAAGGCTCAGGAGAAAGGTGCGGTTCCACAGGATTACGCCTTCGGGCTGGCGGTCAAAGGTCAGTATCACGGCCAGAACCTCAGCGGCACCGGCAAGGTAGGGGGCTTGCTGGCGTTGAAGGATACGACGCAACCCTTCCCGGTTCAGGCCGACCTGAAAGTCGGTGATACGAAGATTGCCATCGCGGGTACCCTGACCGATCCGCAGAACCTGGGCGCGCTGGACCTGCGGCTGAAACTGTCCGGCGCGAGCCTGAGCCACCTCTATCCGCTGACGGGGGTAACCCTGCCCGATTCACCGGCCTATTCCACGGACGGTCGGTTGATTGCCAGCCTGCGTGACGCTGCCGGAGCGAACTTCAGGTACGAAGGTTTCAACGGCAAGATCGGGAACAGTGACATTCATGGCGACCTGAATTTCGTGGCCAGTCAGCCACGGCCAAAACTCAGTGGTGTGCTGGTCTCCAATCAATTGCTGTTCAGCGATCTGGCCCCCTTGATCGGTGCCGACTCCAATGCTGCCCAGAAGAAACGTGGAGGCGACAGCAAGCAGCCCAAGGGCAAGGTCTTGCCCGTCGAGGAGTTCCAGACCGACCGTTGGCGTGCCATGGATGCCGATGTGGAATTCACTGGGAAGCGGATCGTACAAAGCCCGGACTTGCCCTTTACCGACCTGTATACGCACCTGTTGCTCAATGACGGGCAGTTGAGCCTGCAACCGCTGCGCTTTGGTGTGGCGGGCGGCAAGCTGGATGCCGAGATACGTCTGGACGGCCGTATCCAGCCACTTCAGGGGCGGGCCAGGGTGTCGGCGCGCAACTTCAAGCTCAAGCAACTGTTCCCCACTTTCGAGCCGATGAAGACCAGCTTCGGTGAACTGAACGGCGATGCCGATATCAGTGGTCGCGGCAATTCGGTCGCGGCGTTGCTGGGCACGGCCAATGGAGAACTGAAGATGCTGGTCAACGACGGGGCGATCAGCCAGGGCCTGATGGAAATTGCCGGGTTGAACGTGGGCAACTATGTGGTGGGCAAGCTGTTTGGCGACAAGGACGTGAAGATCAACTGCGCGGCCTCCGACTTCGGCCTCAAGGATGGTCTGGCGACCAGTCGCCTGTTCGTGTTCGATACCGAGAACGCAATCATCTACATCGACGGCACCGCGAACTTCAAGACCGAGCAACTGGACCTGAAGATCAACCCCGAGTCCAAGGGCTTCCGGGTGTTTTCGCTGCGTTCGCCGCTGTATGTGAATGGTCCGTTCGCCAGTCCCAATGCGGGTGTGCAGTCCGGGCCGTTGCTGTTGCGCGGAGCCGGGATGGTCCTGCTGGGTGCAACGGTCGGGCCGGCGGCGGGGTTGCTGGCGCTGGTGGCTACCGGGGATAACCAGCCCAACCAGTGCGGCCCCTTGCTGGAGCAGATGAGGGCGGGCAAGGCGCCCAAGACGGTCAAGTAAGAGGCTGTTTTTCGCGGATGAATCCGCTGCTCGTGTCGGAGCGGATTCATCCGCGAAAGGTTTTAAAGGTCGTTCAGGATATCCGCCATATCATCGGCATGCTCTTCTTCCTGAGCCAGGATGTCCTCGAAGAGACGGCGTGTGGTCGGATCGGATTCGCCGACGTACTGGATGATTTCCCGATAGCTGTCGATGGCAATGCGCTCGGCAACCAGGTCTTCGTAGACCATTTCCTTGAGCGTCTTGCCTGCAATGTATTGGGCATGAGAGTTCTTCGACAGGGTGTCCGGGTTGAACTCCGGTTCTCCCCCCAGTTGCACGATACGCTCGGCCAGTTTGTCGGCATGATCGGCTTCCTGTTGGGCGTGCTCCAGAAACTCTGCGGCCGCCACATGGGCTTTCAGGCCGGTCGCCATGTAGTAGTGGCGCTTGTAGCGCAGCACGCAGACCAGCTCGGTCGCCAGTGATTCATTGAGCAAGCGCAGGATGGTTTCCCGGTCTGCGTTATAGCCCTCGGTGACGGCTCCGTTCTCGACATTGTGACGGGCACGCTCACGCAGGCTGCTGACATCGGATAGCTGTGGTGCAGAAATCATGATTCATCTCCATGGTTCATCAGGTTTACGCCCCGTTCTTTGTGTACTGCCCGGCGAGGTCGTTAATAGCTGTGAGTGATGAACGCGGAGAAAGTTTTATCGGATTTCGACCAGTCCATCGGCTGCTGTCGGTGTAAAAAATATAAGAAACGAGTGTGCAGCAGCGCGGTCCCTACCTTGAGACATTCATTTCTGGAGGCACCACATGCTCAAGTTTCTGGGAGGCACCGTCGGTATCATTTTTCTGATCGGCCTGATCGTGGTCATTGCGCTGTTCAAGCTGATTTTCTAATGCCCGGCCAATAAAAAAGCTCGGTGCCTGAGGCAACGAGCTTTTTCGGCCATTGCGGGCAATGCCTACATGGCGCGTTCGTTCGCTTCGCGCTGTTCACAGGTCATGAAGCCTTTGTTGGTCACACGACCGTCGCTGTTGAAACTCACGTGGTAGACCTGTTTATGGCCATCTTTGGTCATCACGTAGTTATTGCAGGTGCCCGGGCTGACCTTGCGCTCGACGGTGGAAGAGGGCTCACCGCCGATGGTCAGCACTTGCTGGCGAGTCATGCCGTTTTCGACCTGCTTGACCAGCGGTTCGTTGCGATAGGTCACGAAGTCCACAGGGTTCTGCACGGTGGTCGTGCCGCAGCCCGCCAATGTGCCCAGGACACAGGTTGCTGCCAGGATTTTCTTGTACATCGTTGTCTCTCCGAATGACAGAGCCGGTGTTGGCCCGATATTTCTTGGAGCGTGTCTCATACGTGAGAGTTCGATAATAGATGGCGATAAGGCAGCACGCGTGTTTGTCATGTTTTTCTGTCTTGCTGCCAAACACCGCTAAGGTTTTATCTATCGATCCACGTCCTTATCAGGAGAATGCATATGGCTAAAGAACAGGCTACGCGTTATCCGTTGTTGCTGGTTCCCGGGTTATTGGGGTTTGTGCGGTTGCTGGTGTATCCCTACTGGTTCGGCATCATCAAGGCGCTGGAGCGGGGCGGCGCAACAGTCATTCCGGTGATGGTATCCGGCGTCAACTCCACCGAGATCCGGGGCGAACAGTTGCTGAAGGTCATTGAGCAGACCATTCGCGAAACCGGCGTGGCCAAGGTCAATCTGATCGGCCATAGCCAGGGCGCTCTGACAGTCCGTTATGTTGCTGCCAAACGGCCGGATCTGGTGGCGTCGGTGACGTCGGTCGCCGGCCCCAATCATGGCTCCGAGCTGGCCGATTATCTGGAGCGTACCTTTCCGGTGGGCAGTCCGGGCGGGCGTCTTGTCAATGCGGTCATCGGGCTGTTGTCCTGGACGATCACGGTATTTGAAACCGGCTACCGCGGGCCAAAACTGCCCATGGACATCTCGGCTTCTCACCAGTCGCTGACGACCGCAGGCGTGGCGCTGTTCAACAGGCAATACCCTCAGGGCCTGCCGCAGACCTGGGGCGGACAGGGTGAGGAACTGGTCAATGGCGTGCGCTATTACTCCTGGTCCGGCATCCTGAAACCCGGCATTACCAATCGGGGGCGCAACCTGATTGACGGGACCAACGTCACATGCCGGATCTTTGCCCGCACGTTCACGAAGGAAGTCGGTGAGTGCGACGGCATGGTGGGGCGTTTCAGCTCGCACCTGGGGACGGTGATCGGCGATGACTTTCCGCTCGATCACTTCGATATCGTCAATCAAAGCCTCGGCCTGGTCGGCAAGGGAGCGAACCCTGTCGGGCTTTTTCTTGAACATGCAGCTCGATTGAAGGCTGCCGGCCTCTAGTGTCTTATGAAGCCCCGCCTCAGGCCGTTTGCCGCAACGGGGTTTTCCAGCGCTCGGCCAGAATGACACCACACAGGGTCAATGCTCCGCCCGTCAAATGATAAAGCGCCAGTTGTTCGCCCAGGGAGACCGCAGCAATCAGCGCGGTAGCAATGGGCATGAGGTTGAAGAAGAGTGTCGTCCGGCTTGGACCCAGGCGCATGATGGCGGTCATCCACAGCCAGGGGGCCAGCATCGATGTCGGGATGGCCGCATACAGGACCAGAGGAATATTGCTCGCATTCAGCCCCGTTCTGGACGAGAGGATGAACAAGGGAAACAACACGACGATTGCCACCAGAATCTGCAGATACAGCAACTGCAAGGGGGGCAGGCACAGCTGCCATTTCTTCAGCAGGGTGCTGTAGACCGCATAGGCCGCGGCGGCGACCAGAATCATCGCATCCCCTCGATTGACGCCCTGTTCGATGAGCCCCGTCAGGTTGCCCGCAGACACCACGATGACCACGCCGGTGAACGACAGCAAGGCCCCCAGCAATGCACCGAAGGTCAATCGATGGCCCAGACACGCAATGGAAAGTCCCAGCGCCATCATGGGCACCAGTGACTGAATGATCCCCATGTTGGTGGCGGTGGTCATGCTGGCGGCGAAATACGCCAGGCTTTGGTACGCCGCCATGCCCAGCACGCCCAGAATGACGATCTTGCCCGCCACCGGCTTGATGAGTGCCCGATTTTTCCAGACCGGCCCGAGCATGAAGGGCGTAAAGAGCAACCCTGCCAGCAACCAGCGATAAAAGCCTATTTCGGCAGGGAAGATCACTTCCGAGGCGGCCTTGGTAATGACGGTGTTGACGGCCCAGATCAGGATGGTCAGCAGGGGAAATGCGTATTGCATGTGGGAACCGATAGAAAGACGAGGGACTATTATCCGTTGGCCGGGCGCTCCCGGCTCGACATATATTGCAATATTCTTGGCTACACTGCTGTTCAGGCTGGGCTGATCGGCACAGTCGTACGGGAGAGTTGATTGATGAAGATGCTCGGTATTTCTGTATTGCTCGCAGGCCTGATGATGTCCGCCCAGGGTTTTGCCGCCACGGCGCAGCAGAACAAGATGACGACCTGCAACGCAGACGCCAGTGCGAAGTCCCTCAAGGGAGATGAACGCAAGGCTTTCATGAGCACCTGCCTGAAAGCTGCACCGCCTCCGGCACAAACCCAGCAGGAAAAAATGAAGAGCTGCAACGCGACGGCGACGGCTCAGGCGCTCAAGGGCGATGCCCGCAAGAGTTTCATGAGCGATTGTCTCAAGAAGAAATAATTTTCCGGCGTTGGGCTTCTGGCAATGGATGTCGGCCCAAGTGCAGTAAATACAGCTCTTGGGCCGGTTTTCCGATGTGGCTGTTGGCACACAGGGCAGGTTATCGCCGCATGCGGATCACTGGTCCTCGGCCTTGAACGCTGGCAGACTGCCGTCTTCTTTGGGCCGCCCGTTGAGGCTTTATGCCAACGTTTTCTGTGCGTCAGGTGTTATTGGCCAGCTGGATTCTGGTTTTTGGCGGTTTGCTGCTGATATTGCCCTTCAAACTCTTGCCGAGCCTGTTGGCGGGGTTGCTGGTCTATGAACTGGTCAACATGCTGACCCCCAAGCTGCAACGCCTGATTGCCGGTGAGCGTGCCCGATGGCTGGCCGTGGCTTTGCTGGGGACCATTGTCGTCAGCCTGCTGACCCTGATTTTCGCGGGCGCCATCAGTTTTGTACTGCATGAAGCCGAAAACCCCGGTGCGTCTCTGGACAAGTTCATGGGCCTGGTGGACCGCGCCCGTGGGCAACTGCCCCCTTTCATCGATGCGTACTTGCCCGCCAGTGCGGCTGAATTCCAGGTCTCCCTGGGCCAGTGGCTGCAAAAGCATATCGGTGAGTTGCAGATGATCGGCAAGGGCGCGGCGCACATGTTCGTGACCATGCTGATCGGCATGGTGCTCGGTGCGATCATCGCCTTGCAGCGGATCTCCGATGTCCATACCCGAAAACCCCTGGCCGCAGCCCTGTTCAATCGCCTGAGCCTGCTGAGTCGCGCGTTCCGCAATATCGTCTTCGCCCAGATCAAGATTTCCCTGCTCAACACCGCCTTCACCTCGGTGTTCCTGGCCGTTGTCCTGCCGCTGTGCGGGATTCACCTGCCGCTGACCAAGACCCTGATCATCATGACCTTCCTGCTCGGCTTGCTGCCGGTGGTGGGTAACCTGATGTCCAATACCCTGATCTTCATCGTCGGGATGTCGGTTTCGATCTGGGTGGCCCTGGCGGCCTTGTCTTACCTGATCGTGATCCACAAGGTCGAATACTTCCTCAACGCAAGGATCGTCGGCGGGCAGATCAATGCCAAGTCGTGGGAGCTGCTGCTGGCCATGCTGCTGTTCGAGGCGGCCTTCGGCCTGCCGGGCGTGGTGGCAGGGCCGATCTACTATGCGTATCTCAAGAGTGAGTTGCAGAAAGAGGGGTTGGTATAAAGCGCTTTTGCGAATGAATTCGCCCTTGTCATATGTATTGCCTAGACTCGAAGGTCTTGTGAGGCCTTTATCGGCTTTCCATGTTGTTTCTTCACTCAGCAAGGAGTCATTGCATGCGTCGCGTGGTGTTCAATCAGAAAGGGGGCGTCGGCAAGTCCAGCATCGCCTGCAACCTGGCGGCTGTCAGCGCTAACGAAGGTTATCGGACACTGTTGATTGATCTGGATGCACAGGCTAATTCGACTCAATACCTCACCGGTCTTACAGGCAACGATATTCCGATGGGGATTGCGGAGTTCTTCAAACAGACACTGTCGTCTGCGCCGTTCGGCCGCAAGAACCATGTCGATATCTATGAAACGCCCTACGACAACCTGCATGTGGTGACCGCGACCGCCGAACTGGCTGATCTTCAGCCAAAACTCGAGGCCAAGCACAAGATCAACAAGCTGCGAAAGCTGCTGGACGAATTGAGCGAGGATTACGAGCGTATTTACCTGGATACGCCTCCTGCGCTGAACTTCTATGCGGTTTCGGCCTTGATCGCGGCCGATCGTGTATTGATTCCTTTCGACTGCGACAGCTTTTCGCGTCAGGCCCTTTACGGCCTGCTGCATGAGGTTGAAGAGCTCAAGGAGGATCATAACGAGGGCCTTGAGGTTGAAGGGATCATCGTCAATCAGTTTCAGCCTCGTGCAAGCCTGCCTCAGCAAATGCTCGACGAACTGATTGCCGAGGGGCTGCCGGTCCTGCCGGTTCATCTCAATGCTTCGGTGAAGATGCGTGAGTCGCATCAGGCCAGCATGCCTCTGGTTCATTTCGATCCCCGTCACAAACTGACGCAGCAATTCGTTGAGTTGCACCACTGGCTGGAAGCCAGGGCGCCGGCGTAAACGTGGAGCCGGAGCGGGGCATGCCCCGTTCCGGCAAGGTTCACAGGCCCTGAACATCCGTTTTGAACAGGGCTGTATCGAAGGTGCCTTCCTTGATTGAGCGGGTAATACGTTCGATGTTCACGAGTGCCTGTTCGGCCATGTCTGCCGGGATGCGGATGGTTGCTTCCATATCGGCCCTGGTGTGTTCCTGTGACGCCGTCAGTCGATTGCTGCCGGGGTGGCATCCGCACTTGACCTCGTGCCCGTGTGTGGCAACGGCAACGCATCCGTTGATATAAGTCGGGTTACCCTCAGCGATATAACCCAGGCTCTTGCAGGCCGGACACCATACCGGATCACCCATACGCGCCACTCTGCGCTGATCTATCAATTCTGTTGCCGACGCTGACAGCACGAAGCCACCAGTGGTGGTTGGATCGCCTTCCCTGACTACGCATGACATGAGTCTGTCTCTTCTGTATTTGGACAGTACAGATGCTAGCTGGAAAGTTGGGTGGGTAAGTTCGGTTAAATAATATTAAGGAATAATCCTACAGATAAAACAGCCGGTTCTTTTGTAGGGTTTGGCGTCACTATACTTTCGGGTTATCCGTTCGGGTAGTTGAGCTGTTTTCTATATGGCTATAACCTTTTTTGTAATGACTGACAAAAAAGGAATTCAAATATGCATGTGTTGAAGGGAATGAAGTTGATTGCGGCTTTTGCTGCGCTCGTTGGTTCGGGAGTGGCACAGGCAGGGCCGCAGGTAACGGTTGTTTTCAAGAATAATGGCTCTTCGGAGGCGGTATATAGCCCTGTAGACAGTCATGAAACGCTGACAAGGTCTTTTGCCAAATCTGCACCGCGGGCTGCTGTTCCCAAAGGCGAGACAGACTCTTATGTTATTCAGGGGCGTCTTTCTCCCGATGCCAGTCACGCTTTTGTCCGGTACAGGATCGGGAATAAGGTCTGCAGGTTCAAGTCGACTTATGTGATGACGGCTACCCGATCCGCCAGGGTTCCGAAATGGATCAAGGAGGCGACGGCGAGTGGTGGTGCACGCTGCGATGCCAGAATAATTTCTGTCAATAATGCAACTCATGCATGGACTGTCGAGTTTGTGATGAGATAAACCGTGATGGTTCTCGATTACTTATTGCTTGGCTCTACGTGCCGAAAATAAAGATTTATTTTCGGTACGGCTAACGTGTTTCTCGATACTGGTTGGGCTGTCTATATGATAAAAAATATCGAAATGAGAACTGCGTCTTTGTCTGTCACCCCGATACTTGCAACTCAAGCACCGCTGAATATTAACAAAGCTGCCGACGTCTCAGGGGATGTATCCGATACAGCCACTGTCTCGTTACTTTCTCGTCAACTCAGTGAATGCGCTGCACGAGCCGAGGCACGTGATCAATCGCTTACCCGCAAAGAGTTAGGGCATCTGGCAGAAAGATTACAACGCCAGTTTAGCTCCGAGCCGTATACGCGCAGTAATGCAAGGGATGTTCTGGCAGACACTAGCGTCAGTGATCCAGTCCTGATGGAGCGGGATCGTCAAGCTCTGGACTATGTCATTCGCGATATGCACCATGCGCCGGGCGCCAGAAATCCTTTCGCTGGTTTGTCATATGAGCAGTTGACCTTGATTGCTTACGATGAAAGTGACACGTTCACTTTGAATGAAAGGCATGCGGCTTATCGTGCAGCCTGGGAAATTGAAACACAGTGGCGGATGAAAATTGGCCATGACAGTCAACAAGGCGCTTTCACTCAAGAACCGCATCTTTTTTATGCGGAGCATTTGGCCCACTTCCGTTCTCTTCCATTAATCGATCAAGCCCAATACATGGAAGATTATGAAGCCGACACAGAGTCCAGGATGCTCGAAGCCGCCCACTCCGTCGGCTACAAGCCCAATGATGAAATACTGACTCTGTTCGATCTCATCGCCGGCGCTATCCCCGGTAAAGACGGCAAGAAAAAAGAGAGTCTTGCGGAGCCCCAGGGTTCTGAGGCTCCTGTGACGGGGCAGCTCGCAGTCAAGACGAGCAGCTTATCTCCAGATGTTTCCCCCACTCCGGCGGGCGCTGTGCGTAGCTAGCCATGCCAGGTTGTTCGGTGAAAGGGTTGCAGAGCACTTCATGCAGGCGACGCACTTCGGTGTAGTCGCCTTTTTCTGCGGCCTCAATCGCGTTCTGGGCCAGGTAATTGCGCAGGATGTAGAGCGGATTGACGGCCTGCATGCGGGATTGGCGCTGTTGTTCGGTGCCGCTGTTTTCCTTGGCCAGGCGATTCATGTAGCTATCGGCCCAGCTGTCGAAGCCAATGATGTCGACAAAGTCATCGCGCAGTTTTTGCAGGGCATCGACAGCCGGTTCATCACTCAGTCGACGAAAGAAGAGGGTGTAATCGACGCCGCTGTTCTGCATCAGTTGCAGCAGGCGGCTGATCAGTGTGTCATCCTCGTCTTCGGCGCGTGTCAGGCCCAGGCGTCGGCGCATTAGGTCCAGGTAATGGGCCTGATACAGCGGTAGAAACAGGCCGATGGTTTCGCGCAGGGCGTCGACGCTGATGAAGGGCGTAAGGGCCTGGGCCAGCGCGCTGAGGTTCCACTGCGCAATCGGCACCTGATTGCTGAAGGAGTAGCGGCCTTCGTGGTCGGAATGATTGCAGATGAAGTGCTCGTCGAAGTCGTCCAGGAAAGCGAACGGACCGAAGTCGAAGGTAATGCCCAGAATCGACATGTTGTCGGTGTTCATCACGCCATGACAGAAGCCATAGGCCTGCCACTTGGCGATCAGTTCGGCATTGCGCTCGACGATTTCCCGGAACATCGCCAGATAAGGCTCGGGTTGTTCCTGGCATTGGGGGTAGTGCAGCGCCAGAACGTGGTCGACCAGCTCTTTCAGGTGTTCCGGCTGCTGGGTGTAATAGAAGTATTCAAGGCTGCCGAAACGGACATGGCTGTGTGCCAGGCGCAGGACCATGGCCGCTTGCTCCTGGGTTTCGCGCCAGACCGGTGTGCTCGAGCCGACCACGCAGGCGGCACGGCTGGTCGGAATGCCCAGGGCGTGCAGGGCTTCAGAGGCCAGAAACTCGCGAATCGAAGAGCGCAATACAGCGCGCCCGTCGCCCATGCGTGAATACGGGGTCTGGCCCGCGCCTTTGAGATGCAGGTCCCAGTACTCGCCCGCTTCGTTGCAGACTTCTCCCAGCAACAGACCGCGTCCGTCGCCCAGCCGTGGGTTATAGGAGCCGAACTGATGACCGGAATAGACCATGGCCCTTGGATCGGCATCGCTCCACAACTTGTGACCACCGAAGATTTCCGCGAACAGGGGAAGCTCGGCCTGGGCCGGGTCGAGATCCAGCAAGGCCAGGGCTGACTCGCTGGCCACCACCAGACGCGGTTCGGCGATGGGCTCCGGCAGGACCGTTGTGGAGAATACGTCGCCCAGTCGGGCAAAGCGGTTGTCGAAGATGAGTTCGTCGAGGGCTTTCAAGGGCCGTCTCCAGCAGAATGTCCGAGCATTCTGCTGGGATTAGCCCTGTCAGTCGAGCCTGACCTCAGGCGGCTCGGGAGCATCTTTGGGGGCTGGTGCCACTTTGGTCGTGACTGGAGGCGTACCGGGTTCGACAGGCAGGATGGTCTTGTCCGTGTTTTCGATGGGTACCATCTTGTATTCCTGACCGTGAAGGTTCTTGAGGTAGACCTCCATCTGGCGGAACGAGATGTTGATCTTTTGCTTCTTGAATTCACGGTTGATGAAGCGGTTGATCTCGTCCAGCACCGGGTTACGGTCGCCCAGATCGCGTACGTGCATGCGCAGTTCGTGGTCCAGGGTGCTTTCGCCGAAGTTCAGGAAGTAGACAATCGGTTCCGGTTCTTTCAGAACCCGTGGGTTTTCACGGGCGGCCTGAAGCAACAGGGTACGGACCAGATCGAGATCCGAACCGTAATCCACACCCAGTTTCAGGGTGACGCGGGTGATGGTGTCGGTCAGCGACCAGTTGATGAGCTGACCGGTGATGAAGGTCTTGTTCGGGACAATGATGTCCTTGCGGTCGAAGTCGGTGATGGTCGTGGCGCGGATGCGGATCTTGCTGACCGTACCCGACAGGTTGCCGATGGTGATGGTGTCACCGATCCGCACCGGACGCTCGAACAGGATCATGATGCCGGAAATGAAGTTGGCGAAGATTTCCTGCATGCCGAAGCCCAGGCCGACCGACAGTGCAGCGACCAGCCATTGCAGCTTGTCCCAGCTCACGCCCAGGGTCGAAAGGGTAGACACGAAGCCGATACCGGCAATGGCATAGGACAGCAATGTCGTGGTGGCATAGGAGCTGCCTTGCGCCAGATTCAGGCGTGACAGCACCAGAACTTCCAGGAGACCGGGCAGGTTGCCCGCCAGCACGAAGGTGATACCGACGATCACCAGTGCGCCGATCATGTCGCCCAGACTGATGGGCACCATGCTGATGTTGGTGCCTGTGCCGCTGGTGTATTCGTACAGGGTGATGTTGTCCAGGTACGCGAATACCGTGATCAGGTCGGCCCAGACCAGATAGAGCCCACCGATGAACCCGCCCAGCAAGGCCAGGCGAATCAGGCGCAGCGACTGCTGGTTGACCTGTTCGATGTCCAGTTTCGGTTCTTCTATCGCCGCTTCACCGTCGCCACTGTCACGCGCTGCCTGACGTTTGGCCAGTGCCCGCTGATAAGCCAGGCGTCGTGCGGCCACGCTCAGGCCACGCACGAAGGTGGCTTCGACCACCAGCCAGAGCATCAGCAGATAAAGCGTGTCGATCAGGCGGTCGCTGAGTTTGAGGGCGGTGTAGTAGTAACCGAAGCAGACTGCCAGAAACAGCGCGATGGGCAGGGCCGTGAACGCCAGGCCCACCGCCTTGCGGAACAGCGAGGCGTTGTGATGGGTCGGGCTGGAGAGCAGCAGGCGGCTGAGCAACAGTGTCATCAAGGCATAGCAGGTCAGCACGACTCCGATGCCCAGCACGTCGTCGGCCAGCGCTGCCGGTTGATGCTCCGCAACGGCAACCACCGCCACCAGCGCCAGTACCACGAGCCCCAGGCGACGTACCCAGCCACGCAGGAACTCCACCTGTGCCGTTTCCCAGCGGAAGTGCAATTGCGCAACACCTGCGGGGGCCAGCACGCGATAGGCCGTGTAGAACACCAGCCACGTCAGGGCAATCTGCAACAAGGCTTCGCCCAGGTTGGCATTCTGTCCACGGGCATCGATCTGCAGGGCGTAACCGCACAGAGCCAGTCCCAATGCAACGGGCATTGCCAGCAGGACATTGATCAGCAGCGCCAGGGGCGTTTTCCACTGGCTGTCACGTTTGAAGTGGCCGATGTCCGCGTGCAACTGGCCCAGTTTCTGATACAGCGCCTTGCGCCGCCAGGTCAGTACGCCGATCAGCAGCAACAGGGGCATGAACAACAGCGGACGCTGCGTCAGCCCGTCGGACAGCTCGCTGATGCTGGAGGTCCAGGGCAGGGTGGCAAGCTGCTTTTTCAGACGCGGCCAGATGTTCTGGAACCACTCCATGTCCAGCGGCTTGTTGCTGGGAATCCAGAACATCTGCTCGTCCAGCGTGGCACGCAGGCTGATGGCGGTGCTGGTCAGCTGTTTCTGGTTCAGTTGCAGGGTGATGGATTCGTTGAGCAGGGCGCTGAGTTCGCGATTCAGGCGCTCCAGCAGGTCGCTGCGTGTAATCGCCAGATCCAGCAGGGTCTTGCGCAGTTGCGGAGTGATGTCTTCAGGAGGCTGGGTTGCCAGCAGTCTTTCGACATAAGCCGAAGGACTGCTCATCTGCTCGCGTTGCTGATTGACCTCGAACTGGTACAGACGAATGTTGGCGATTTCGTCGGCCAGCCCTTTGTCCAGTTGCAGATGAGGCAAGGCCTGCTTCTGTTTATAGAGAATCTTGGACAGCAGGAGGCTGCCGCTCAGTACGTTGATCTGTTCGTTGAGCGCCTGATCGGTCTGGGTCAGGTTGTCCAGTTGCTGCTTGGTCTTGAGGTTCTGCTGGGTCAGCTCGTTGAGCCGGTCAGTGCCACGCAGCAGGTAGTCGGACAGCTTCAGGTTGGCCGCGCTTTCGGTGGCCAGCAGGCTGCTGCTGCCTGCTTTCTGGGCTTCTAGAGCAAGCTCCGCCACGGTCTTTTGGGACTGGGCGCGGCGTTTGTCGTTGATCAGGGTTTGCAGGTCCTGAATTTCCTGCTCCTGGCGGCTGACTTTTTCGGTCAGCAGGTCGTGCTGGCTGTTGCCAAGATCCTGAAGCTGGCTGTTACCGGCCAGTTCCTGACGACGCAACAGGTTCAGGGCGTTGATCGAGGCCAGTTCGGCATTGAGCATATTGCGCTGGTCGGCGCTGAGCGTCTTGCCGTTGTCCTTGCCCAATTTGAGGATGGCATTGATCTGCTGGATGCGTGTCTGGTTGGCGCTGATTTCCGCCTGGGCCCTTTCCGGGCGCGTCTGGGCCGTGATGGTCAGGCTGTTCGCATCGTTCAGCGCTTTTTGCAGATCGCTTTGCTGGGTGCTGCGCTGGCTGAGCATCTGTTCCAGTTGCGGCACATCCAGGTTGCCATAGCGCTGGGCCACCGGGATGACTTTGCTTTCCTTCAGGCGCAGCAACTCGCGCTGGTTATCGGTGGTCTGTTTGGGGGCCTGATTCAACTGCTGCTTGAGGGCCGTCAGCTTCTGCTGGCTGTCCTGTTGGCTGTCGAGAAAGGCCAGTGTCTGTTCCAGCACCTGTTGCAGTGCTTTTTGATCGGCTTCCGGAAGTTTACGGTCGGCAATCTTGTCCAGACTCTGCTGTACGGTTTCCCTGGCCGGCGGGTCGGCAGCCAGCGCCGGGAAAGTGGAAAGGCAGAGCCCAAGCAGAGTGACAGCAAAAAAGGCACGCAGGGAGAACATAGACACCGGTCGCTGGATAAAACGAGTGGATTGGCAGTTTAAAGGAACAATCCGGGACTCGGGCGGCTTCCTTCTGGGAATCTGACGCCGACTTTGAGGATCTTGTTCCCTTCCATCACCGCAACCGTCCAAATAGTTCCGTTCCATTCGATCTGGTCGCCCACGACCGGCTCTCCACGGTTTTTCTGGATGATGAACTGACTGAGCGGCATGTTCGCGTCCAGACCGTCGAGTTTCAGGCCATAAAGTGCGGCAACGGCACCCAGTTGAGCATCGCCTTCAAGGACGAAGTCACCAAAGAAGCGCAGGTCCAGACCGCGCTGCGGGGCCTGGCTGAACAACTTGCCCAGTGCCGGAAGGTCGTGTTCGTGGCCGATCACGCACAGCAGGTCGCCCACTTCCAGTGTGGTACTGCCCGAAGGGTGAAGCAGTTGCTGGCCCCGGAACAACGCAGCGATACGTGTGCCTTCCGGCATCTTCAGTTCGCGCAGGGCTGCACCGATGCACCATTTTTCTGCGCCCAGTCGATAGACAAACAACTCCCATTCACTGGTGACATGCACTTCCAGTGCGGCGCGGGAAATCGGGGCCGGATCAGGCGGAACCGTCACCTTCAGCAACTTGGCCATCCACGGCAGGCTGGTGCCTTGCAGCAACAGCGAAACCAGAACGATGAAGAACGCGAGGTTGAAGTACAGCTGCGCGTTGGGCAGGCCGGCCATTAGCGGGAACACCGCCAGAATGATGGGGACCGCACCGCGCAGGCCGACCCAGGCAATGAAAGCCTTTTCGCGACCGTGGAATGCCTTGAACGGCAGCAGGCCGACCATGACCGAGAGCGGACGTGCCACCAGAATCATCCACAGCGCCAGGCCCAGGGCCGGGATGGCGATGGGCAGCAAGTCATGCGGTGTGACCAGCAGGCCCAGCACCAGGAACATGCCGATCTGTGCCAGCCAGGCCATGCCGTCGAGCATGTGCAGAATGCCGTGGCGACTGCGGATCGGTCGGTTGCCCAGCACCAGACCGCAGAGGTAGACGGCCAGGAAGCCGCTGCCATGGATGGCGTTGGTCAGAGCAAAGATCGCCAGACCGCCTGCGATGACCAGAATCGGATACAGCCCGGCGGCCAGGTTGATACGGTTGACCAGTTGCAACATCAGCCAGCCACCACCCAGGCCGATGACACTGCCAGTACCGAATTCCTGAATCAGATGCCCCAGCAGTCCCCAGTGAAGGCCGGTCTGGCCACTGGCAAGCATGCCGATCAGGGTGACGGTCAGGAACACGGCCATGGGGTCGTTGCTGCCGGATTCGATTTCCAGGCTGGCGGTCACCCGCTCGTTCAGGCCTTTGCCGCCCAGCAGCGAGAACACCGCTGCGGCATCGGTCGAGCCGACGATTGCGCCGATCAGCAGGCCTTGAATCATGTTCAGGTCGAACAGCCACGCAGCGACCATGCCGGTCAGTGCGGTGGTGATCAGCACTCCGACGGTCGCCAGCGACAGCGCAGGCCATAGCGCCACCCGGAAACTGGCGACTCGCGTGCGCAGGCCGCCATCGAGCAGAATCACGGCCAGCGCCAGGTTGCCCACCAGATACGCCGTGGCGTAGTTGTCGAAGATGATCCCGCCGCCGTCGACGCCTGCAACCATGCCGACGGCAAGGATGATGACCAGAATCGGAATGCCGAGTCGTGAAGAGAGTGAACTGACCAGAATGCTTGCAGCTACCAGCAACGCGCCGATAAGGAACAGGCTGTTGATGGTTGTGGCATCCAAGGGCGGTACTCCATATAAAACGAATCAAAACAGTGAGGGCGAAAACTGACCATGCAGTCCGCGTGCCAATCGATTTAACCTGTTGAATTGGCTGGCTGTCAAAGCATTGCTGCATGTGACCGGATAATAGTGGTCCGATTAGGGGAGGTGTGATGGGGTCTTGCCTTTGCATTCGCAAAGGCAGATCGGGGAAAGAGGGCTAGAACCCGTTTTCCTGCATGGACAGGCAAGTGTCATCGCGGGTTTCGAGAAGGGTCAGTTCATGATGGCAACCCGGTATTTCCCAGGTCAGAAAATAGCGAGCGGCCTGTAGTTTGCCTTTATAGAAGTCGGTGTCTGCCGGGTTTCCTTCTTTCAGGCCCTTCTCGGCGTGAATCGCCTGTTCCAGCCAGCGCCAGCCAATGACGGCATGGCCGAATACCTTGAGGTACAGGGCTGAATTGGCGAGTGTTTCATTGACCTTGCCGTGAGCCAGATCGGTCAGCAGGCCGACGGTAACCGTTTGCAGGTGTGTCACCAGTTGTTCCAGGGGCTGGCGCAAGGCTGTCAGGTTGTCGTGGGCACTGGCGCGTCTTGTGGTGTCAGCGATCAGGCGGATCAACTGCTTGAGCCCGGCTCCGTCATGTTGCGTCAGCTTGCGCCCCAGCAGGTCCAGAGACTGAATGCCGTGGGTGCCTTCATGGATCGGATTGAGACGGTTGTCCCGGTAATACTGCTCCACCGGATACTCACGGGTATAACCGTGGCCGCCCAGAATCTGGATCGCCAGCTCGTTGGCCTTCAGACAGAACTCCGAGGGCCAGGATTTGACGATGGGTGTCAGCAGGTCAAGGAGTTCATGGGCCTGATGACGGACTGCTTCGGTTTCGCCGGTGTGGGTGTCGTCGAACAGGCGAGCGCTATACAGGCCAAGATCGAAAGCGCCTTCCACATAGGCTTTTTGAGTCAGCAGCATGCGACGGATATCGGCGTGCTGGATGATCGGCACCGGTGCGCTATCGGGTTTCCTGTTGTCCGGCAGTCGTCCTTGCGGGCGTTCGCGTGCGTAGTTCAGCGAGTACAGATAACCCGCATAACCGAGCATCACGGCTCCCATGCCCACGCCGATACGGGCCTCGTTCATCATCTGGAACATGTAGCTCAGGCCCTGATGCGGCTGGCCGACCAGATAGCCCACACATTGCCCGTTATCGCCGAAGTTCAGTGCCGTTGACGTTGTGCCGCGCCAGCCCATCTTGTGGAACAGTCCGGCCAGGATCACGTCGTTACGGGGGCCGATGCTTCCGTCTTCACTGACCAGAAACTTGGGCACGATGAATAGCGAAATGCCTTTCACACCCGCTGGTGCGTCCGGCAGTTTGGCCAGCACCATATGCACGATGTTCTCCGACAGCGAATGATCGCCGCCGGAAATGAAAATCTTGTTGCCGCGCACGCGATAACTGCCATCTCCAGCAGGCTCGGCGCGGGTGCGGATATCCGACAGAGAAGAGCCTGCATGAGGTTCGGTCAGCGCCATGGTGCCGAAGAATCGGCCTTCGATCATCGGTTGCAGAAAGCGTTGCTTCTGCTCGTCGCTGCCAAAACTCTCGATAAGATTGGCTACGCCCATGCTCAGGAAGGGATAAGCCGTGGTGCCTGCGTTCGCGGCCTGAAAATGGGCAAAACAGGCTTGAGACAAAAGGGTCGGCAACTGCATGCCGCCAGCCTCGAAGTCCCGTGCCGCGTTGAGAAATCCGGCCTCCAGAAACGCCTCTACCGCCGGTTTGACCTCGGGGATCAGTACCGCTTCGCCATGCTCATACCGTGGCTCGTTTTCATCGGCCTTGCGGTTGTGGGGCGCAAAGTATTTCTCGGCAATCGTGCGGGCTGTGCCGATGGCTGCATCGAATGTTTCGCGGGAGTGCTCGGCAAAGCGCTCGCGCCGGGTCAGGGACTCGGCATCCAGCACTTCATAGAGCTCGAAAGCCAGATTGCGGGAACTGAGCAGCGTCTCGGACATGACCGTCACCATTCTTCTGGAATGGCCCGAGTCTAGGGCAGCGAAGGGGGACTGCACAGCATGATTGATACGGGTGATGGTGCAGAAAAGAGAGACAATCCGTTATCACCGCAGGCTGGGGCGGTGAATGGACGCAAAGCCCGCTATCCAGCGGATAGCGGGCTTTTCAGGTCAAGGCACCAGCTTTTCCAGCAGGGCCTTGTCGCGTACAGCGCCCTTGTCGGCGCTGGTGGCCAGCAAGGCGTACGCCTTGAGGGCTGAGGTCACTTTGCGTGGACGCACTTCGGCAGGCTTCCAGCCTTTCTTGTCTTGCTCTGCACGACGCGCAGCCAGCTCTTCATCGCTGACCAGCAGGTTGATCGAGCGATTCGGAATGTCGATCAGCACCTTGTCGCCATCGCGTACCAGGCCGATTGCACCGCCCGCAGCGGCTTCCGGCGAAGCGTGGCCGATGGACAGGCCGGATGTTCCGCCCGAGAAACGGCCGTCGGTGAGCAGGGCGCAAGCCTTGCCCAGGCCTTTGGATTTCAGGTACGACGTCGGGTACAGCATTTCCTGCATGCCCGGGCCGCCTTTCGGGCCTTCGTAACGGATGATCACGATATCGCCCGCTTTCACTTCGTCAGCGAGGATGCCGCGTACAGCGCTGTCCTGGCTTTCGAATATCTTGGCATTGCCTTCAAAGACATGAATCGACTCGTCCACGCCTGCGGTTTTCACCACGCAGCCATCCAGTGCGATGTTGCCGTACAGCACGGCCAGACCGCCTTCCTGCGAATAGGCGTGCTCGAAACTGCGGATGCAGCCGTTTTCGCGGTCGTCGTCCAGGCTCGGCCAGCGGGTGGACTGGCTGAAAGCCGTTTGTGTCGGAATGCCCGCCGGACCCGCCTTGAAGAAGGTGTGTACCGCTTCGTCGTCAGTCTGGGTGATGTCCCATTTGGCGATGGCTTCGGCCATGGACTTGCTGTGTACGGTCGGCAGATCGGTATGCAGCAGGCCGCCACGGGCCAGCGAACCGAGGATGCTGAAGATGCCGCCAGCGCGGTGTACATCTTCCATGTGGTACTTCTGGATGTTCGGAGCCACCTTGCACAACTGCGGAACCTTGCGGGACAGACGGTCGATGTCGCGCAGGTCGAAGGCCACTTCGGCCTCCTGAGCGGCGGCCAGCAAGTGCAGGATGGTGTTGGTCGAGCCACCCATGGCGATGTCCAGCATCATGGCGTTCTCGAACGCCTTGAAGTTGGCAATGTTGCGTGGCAGAACCGACGCATCGTTGTTGCCGTAATACTGTTTGCACATCTCTACGATGGTGCGACCGGCCTGCAGGAACAGTTGTTCACGGTCGCTGTGGGTCGCGAGTGTCGAACCGTTGCCCGGCAATGCCAGACCCAGTGCTTCGGTCAGGCAGTTCATGGAGTTGGCGGTGAACATGCCGGAGCATGAACCGCAGGTCGGACAGGCGCTGCGCTCGTACTCGGCAACTTTCTCGTCGCTGGCGGTGGAGTCGGCCGCGATGACCATCGCATCGACCAGGTCCAGACCATGGCTGGCCAGTTTGGTCTTGCCCGCTTCCATCGGGCCACCGGACACGAAAATCACCGGAATATTGAGGCGCAACGACGCCATCAGCATGCCGGGGGTGATCTTGTCGCAGTTGGAGATACAGACGATGGCGTCAGCGCAGTGGGCGTTGACCATGTACTCCACGGAGTCGGCAATGATCTCGCGGCTCGGCAGCGAATACAGCATGCCATCGTGACCCATGGCGATACCGTCATCCACGGCGATGGTGTTGAACTCCTTGGCCACGCCGCCGGCGCGTTCGACTTCACGGGCGACCAGCTGGCCCATGTCCTTGAGGTGGACGTGTCCCGGTACGAACTGGGTGAACGAGTTGGCAATGGCGATGATCGGTTTCTTGAAGTCTTCGTCCTTCATGCCCGTGGCGCGCCACAAGGCGCGGGCGCCGGCCATGTTGCGGCCGTGGGTGGACGTTTTCGAGCGGTAATCAGGCATTGGAGCACTCCGGCAAAACAGGCTAATCAGTAAGGGGAGTGAGCTTCTATTGACGCCACACGCACACGGCAGTGACCGGATGCAGCGAAGAAACCGAACGCCACGGGATCACCGTGCACTCGGCCTGAGCTCATAAACCCGCCGGGGGATGACTGGCGATGAATAGCGTCGATTCTACACCGGTCGGCAGGTTGCGGACACATCCTGAACAGCTAATCGGGGTGAGGGTTTTCGTTTGGCCCGTTCTTGGGAGTTGGCTCTATGCGTCGGATGGGAGCTGCTGTTTGGGCTTTTCAGGCCAAGTACGAAAGATATATCCCTGTATCGGTGTCGACAATCTGCTCATTCATGATCGAAAAAATCATATGGGTCAGAATCAGGTTTTTTTCAGGCAGGCGATTTTATCCCTGTTGTGGAGTGCAGAAATTCGGTTGTGCAAAATAAGGGCGCTTAAAAAAAGGGCTGTACCCTGAATAATGATAAGTGTAAAGAATTCGTGTTTATCCCATGAAAGGGTGTAAATAACAGGCGTGGCTGTAGTCAGCATAAGGATGTTGACTATTATTTGGGGGGTTAGGGTGTCATTTCGGGCGCGAAGATGGGCCATTGTCAGTGCCAGAAAGGCATTGCCTGTCAAAAAGAAAACGGTAGTCAGATACAGTGAGCTAGTAAGATGGAGAGTGTTGTTGCTGTAGGTGATAAAGAAATGGTTTCCTGTGATATAAAGCAATCCAGCGAGGGCGCTGCTTATTCCGGTTGTCCAGAGTATTCCATGATGGTAGTTGTATTTTGATTTCGTTGGTTGTTGGCTTGTATGAAGGCTGTGAATCTGGCTAAAGGCCTGTGACGGGGTTGAAATGATATTGATGATGCTCATGAAAATGGACAGCTGGATGGTCAGGTCTGGATTGGTTGTTGTGAGCCGTTCCACCATCAAATAAAAATAGATCTTTTGGCCCGCAACCCCACTTGCAAGAGGGCCTCCTTTTTTTAACAGGTCGCTGGCTATTTTCTGGGCGTGGCGGGTTGAGATGAAGCGGTATCCTGTACTGAGTTTTATCAGGTAAATGAATAATAATGCCTCCGTGAGAAGAAAATAGCTCATGGCGTAATATTTGAATGCGTTTCTTGGGCTGTAGGCAAAGGCGGTTAGCAAGAAGATTGCGCCGAGAAAGGTGGTGCCTGTTTTTATTTTTGAATAGTTTGAGTGCCTTTTGTCTGCTTCGTGAAAGAGTTGAAGGAAAAAATTTATTGAGAGTAGAGGTATGGCAGGTAGATAAATAAGTGACAGACTCACAAAGGCGGGTGTATGAACATTTCTCATGCCTGGAAGAGTAAGAGCTATGAAAAGCACCATGATAGAAAGTATGGTGCTTGCACTGGCCAGGCAAAGTGTCGTTGTAAATCCTCCTGTGAAAAAATTACGTTTCGCTGCCTCGTCATCAATCAACGAAGATGTGGTGTTGCCTGAGGTTGCTATCAGCATGGGAGCGATAGTCGATACAATGGAAAATAGTGCCAGCACGTAGGATATTGTGACGAGATCATCAGGTGCTTTATGGGCAGTCAGCGAGAAGAGTAAGGATATTCCCAATAGTGGAGTGAGACGGCTTGATGTAAATGCAGGTAATGTTTTTTTCACGAAGTTGTTGTACGTCATGCTATCGCTCCCAAAGAGATAGTATTCTATTGCCGAACTCAATTTCGTGAAGTGTTTGGGTAACCTCAAAGGCAATATTCAGATTTTTGGAGTCCTGTTTTCCTCGTGTCCCAAATTGAGGGTAGTGGTGAAAGTAGTGGCCGAATATTTTTCGGCAGTCTGTGGTGTAGGTGCGAGTGTCCAGAATGTGTTGATGCCATATTTCGTCGATTTCGATTGATGGTGGTATGACGGGGTAGTGTTTTAAATATTTTTTATTTAAAAATAAAAAGTTTTTATAGTATTGAATAGCTACTTCGCACTCTGCAGTGCTCCATGTTCTGGTCAGGAGTTTGCTTTCAGAGCACAGCTTGTTTTTAAGTGAGGATAAGTCCATTTGTTCTATGTGGATGACGGCCTCTTCAAGGGAGGGGGTACTGGTAGCCGTCGTGTCTTTCATGTGAGGCAAGGTATCGATGATTTTTTTATAGAGTTTGTTCATTTTTATTTGCCTTGAGTGGCTACGCTGTGTGAGCAGCGTAGCGCTTTTTAGTTTGAACTTATTAGTGCCAGCCTCCACCGCCTTGGCAATGATGGCCGCTCGCTTTCATTTCTTGACGCCTCATCAATAGCGATTGGGCTTCAGGAGAGAAGATTTGTGTGGGTTTGTTTTGAGTTTGATTGTTTTTAGTAGGCTTGTTCATGTTTTTTCCTATTCTTAAGTGATCACAATGTTGTGACAGGCTCAGAATAGTTTTTTGGAAAATATGATCAAGTACTGAATGTGTAAGGCGACGCTCTGAGTTTTGTGCGAAATTTTACTTTGTGGGCTGAATGCGTTTCAGCAAACTCTATGGCGGGGATGTGTTCGGTTTGTATCTTGGCGTTAGTTGGGTTTTTGAGAAAGAATAAAAGCATAGGGGGCTGATTTTGTATTCAGCAGGAAGTGGTTCAGCAGGCCGCCTCTCCCTTGCAGCGTTTCCAAATCATTTGATCAGACGCGCAAAGGAGGGCGGTTACCAAAATCAGCTATTGGGCAACAACCTGCAGGTAATGCTCTTGATATAGCGGGTTTCATGGATAGCCGGGTGGACGGGGTGATCCGGCCCCTGGCCACCGCGCTCCAGGAACTGGATATTGCGGTCCAGGTGGCGGGCGCTGGTCAGGAGGATGTTTTGCAGGTCATCCTCGGGCAGGTGCATCGAGCACGAGGCGCTGACCAGGATGCCGTCCTTGCTGAGCAGGCGCATGGCCTGTTCGTTCAGGCGGCGGTAGGCGCCTTCGCCGTTCTTGATGTCCTTCTTGCGTTTGATGAAGGCGGGCGGGTCGGCCACGATCACATCGAAACGCTCTTCGGCGGCTTTCAGCTCTTTCAGGGCTTCAAACACATCGCCTTCGATGCAGGTGACCTTTTCGGCAAAACCGTTGAGTGCCGCATTGCGTTCAACGCCGTCCAGAGCAAAGCCCGAGGCATCGACGCAGGTGACTTCGCTGGCGCCAAAGGCACCGGCCTGGATGCCCCAGCCGCCGATGTAGCTGTACAGGTCCAGCACGCGCTTGCCTTTGACATACGGAGCCAGGCGAGCACGGTTCATGCGGTGATCGTAGAACCAGCCGGTCTTCTGGCCGTCGAGCACCGGTGCTTCAAACTTCACGCCGTTCTCTTCCAGGGCGACCCACTCCGGCACTGCGCCGTAGGCGGTTTCCACATAGCGGGTCAGACCTTCGGCATCGCGGGCGGCCGAGTCGTTCTTGAACAGGATGCCGCTGGGTTTGAGCACCTGAACCAGAGCGGCGATCACGTCTTCCTTGTGATGCTCCATGGTCGCGGACGCCAGTTGCACCACCAGAATATGGTCGAAACGATCGACCACCAGGCCCGGCAGCAGGTCCGAGTCGCCGTAGACCAGGCGATAGAAAGGCTTGTCGAACAGGCGCTCACGCAGGGACAGCGCCACGTTCAGGCGGTGAACCAGCAGGGATTTGTCCAGCGGCAGCTTGATGTCGCGCGACAGCAGGCGAGCACAGATCAGGTTGTTGGGGCTCATGGCGACGATGCCCAGAGGCTTGCCGCCTGCGGCTTCGAGCAGTGCCTGATCGCCGGCTGCAAAACCATGCAGCGGGGTCGCGGCTACATCGATTTCATTGCTGTAGACCCACAGGTGACCGGCGCGCAGGCGACGGTCGGCATTGGCTTTGAGGCGCAAGCTAGGCAGGGACATGACGTCGCTCCGGAAAAAAGAGCGGGATTATAGCCTGTGATTGGCTTGCATGAGGCTCGGGATGTCAATTTACGAGTAAGAAACCGGATGTCTGGCAAGATCGGCAAATGAGAATCATGAAACTTGGATAAAGTCATAGCCATGTGCCCAAGTGGCTGTGGACCGGCTCTCATTAAGCGGGCAGAATCTTCACCTGACCTTGAGTAAGTTCTTATGTCTGAAGAGTTGACCCCCGAGCAGATCCAGAAAGCCCTCCAGGGCATCAGTGTCCCGCCGCAGCCACAGATCATGGTGGACCTGCAGATGGAGCAATACATGCCAGACCCCGATCTGGCCGTGATTGCACGTCTGATTTCACAGGACCCGGGCCTGTCCGGTGCGTTGCTCAAGATCGTCAACTCGCCGCATTACGGCTTGTCCAACAAGATCGCCTCGATTCAGAAGGCCGTTAACCTGCTGGGCAGTCGCACCGTCATCAACCTGATCAATGCTCAGTCGATCAAGGGTGAGATGAGCGACGAAACCATCGTGACGCTCAATCGCTTCTGGGACAGTGCACAGGATGTGGCCATTACCAGCCTGACCCTGGCCAAGCGCATCGGTTCGCAGACCGTGGATGAGTCCTATGCCCTGGGGCTGTTCCACGATTGCGGTATTCCGCTGATGCTCAAGCGTTTTCCTGACTACATGCAGGTGCTGGAAGACTCCTACGCCAAGGCCAGTTCCGAATGCCGCATCGTGGACACCGAAAACAGCGCGTTCGACACCAATCATGCCGTGGTCGGTTATTTCACGGCCAAGTCCTGGCGTCTGCCTGAGCACGTGTGCAATGCCATTGCCAACCACCACAATGCCCTGGCGATCTTCAAGGACGATTCGAGCCGCAACACGACGCTCAAGAATCTTCTGGCTCCCCTGAAAATGGCCGAGCATATCTGTGAGTCCAGCCGGGTGCTGGGCAACCAGGACCAGGATCATGAGTGGGACAGCATCGGTGACCTGGTGCTGGATTACGTCGGACTGTCCGAATACGACTTTGAATACCTCAAGGAAAGCATTCGCGAGCTGGGTGCGCACTGATCCTGCGCATCCGCGGTTTTTCTCTTCTGCACCACCGAGTTTTCCATGCCCGAATTACCTGAAGTCGAAACCACGCGCCGAGGCATTGCGCCCCATCTGGAAGGGCAGCGTGTCAGTCGTGTGATCGTGCGTGATCGACGTTTGCGCTGGCCCGTTCCCGAAGACCTGGATGTGCGTCTGTCCGGGCAGCGTATTCTGCAGGTCGATCGGCGCGCCAAATACCTGTTGATCCAGGCCGAGGTCGGTACGCTTATCAGCCATCTGGGCATGTCGGGCAACCTGCGTCTGGTGGAAGCCGGTTTGCCTGCGCTCAAGCATGAGCATGTGGATATCGAGCTGGAGTCCGGGCTGGCCCTGCGTTACACCGACCCGCGTCGATTCGGTGCGATGCTCTGGAGCCTGGATCCGCATAACCACGAACTCCTGATCCGCCTGGGTCCGGAGCCTCTGACGGACCTGTTCGACGGTGAGCGGCTTTATGAGCGCTCCCGAGGCAAGTCGATCGCCGTGAAGCCCTTCATCATGGATAACGCGGTGGTGGTCGGGGTGGGCAATATCTATGCGACCGAAGCGCTTTTTGCCGCCGGTATCGATCCGCGCCGCGAAGCCAAGAGCATTTCCCGGGCGCGTTACCTGAAGCTGGCCATCGAGATCAAACGCATATTGGCTCATGCCATCGAGCAGGGCGGTACGACGCTGCGTGACTTCATCGGGGGCGATGGAAAGCCGGGTTATTTCCAGCAGGAACTCTTTGTCTACGGTCGTGGCGAACAGCCTTGCAAGGTCTGCGGCTCCCAGTTGCGCGAGGTCAAGCTGGGCCAGAGGGCCAGTGTGTATTGCCCCAGGTGTCAGACCTGAAGCCCACGCTTTGAAATACCTGCTTCCTTGCTTAACCCTCAGTGCTGTTTATAGTTATCAGCATTCCAACCCGTAACACCTGAAGGACCACGTCATGAGTCTGTTTCGTATTATTGCCGCCACTCTGGCTCTGCTCGTCGGGCTACAGGCTGTACCGGCCGTGGCAGCCGACATTCCGGCGGGCAGCGGTGACCCGGTCTACAGCATCCAGACCCCGCCGGCTTACGCCATGATCGGTGATCTGATCATTGCCCGTCCCCTGTTGATTGCAGCGACCATCGTCGGCACGGGCCTGTTCGTCATTGCTGCGCCCTTTGCCGCAGCGGGTGGCAATCTGGGCGCAACGGGCAAGGCGCTCGTGGTCGACCCGGGCAAGGCTGCGTTCGTCAGGTGTCTGGGCTGTACCGGCGATGGGTATGGCAAGCAGGAATGATTCGACGCGTTTCCACCACCGGCGGATAAAGGCTAGGCCTTGCCGGTGATGAGGCGGTATTTGGTCATCAGCTCGTCTTTGCTTTCGACGCGGTTTTCGTCAAGCGGGATGCAATCCACAGGGCAGACCTGCTGGCATTGCGGCTCGTCGTAATGGCCAACGCATTCCGTACACAGGTTCGGGTTGATCACGTAGATCTCCTCGCCTTGTGAAATCGCCTCGTTCGGGCACTCGGGTTCGCAGACGTCGCAGTTGATGCAATCGTCAGTGATGATCAGGGACATGAAGCACTCCAGCCGCGGACTGTACCGGGGCATATGAAAACCAATGCGGCGAATTGTGCCGCATTAGCGCTTTTGATGCACCTCGACGTTACGAACGCTTGAAGCGGTCAGTCAGGGCCTGGGCCACGACCGGGTGCACAAACTTGTTGATATCACCGCCCAATGCGGCAATTTCACGGACCAATGTCGACGAAATGAACGAATAGCGTTCCGACGGAGTGAGAAACAGACTCTCGACGTCCGGTGCCAGTTGTCGGTTCATGTTGGCCAGCTGGAATTCATACTCGAAATCGGAAACCGCCCGCAGACCGCGCAGAAAGACATTGGCGTTCTGCTCCTTGGCGAACTGCGCCAGCAAGGTCGAAAAGCCTACGACTTCGACATTGGGCAGGTGTTTGGTGACCTCGCGCGCCAGCTCCACACGTTGTTCCAGTGGGAACAGCGGGTTTTTCTTCGGGCTGGCAGCCACGGCAATGACCACCTGGTCGAACAGGCGCGAGGCGCGTTCGACCAGATCGCCGTGGCCCTTGGTTATAGGGTCGAAGGTGCCTGGGTACAACACTCGGTTCATCGCGTCGTCCTGGTCGGAGTCCGGTTGGGGACTCGGATGTTATCGCAGCCGCTCCGGTGGGCCAAGTCGAGGTGTAGCTGGCGAAGGTCGTATTGTGCCGATTATCGGCGATTTTTTCTCATGCTGACGGCATCTGATAACACTGGTTGTCAGGTGAAACTCAGCGCAGGAACAGTTTATAGACCAATCGCTGAAGGAATTTTCCATAGGGTGGGTAGACCAGGCGCGCCGCATTGAAACGTTGCTTGATGAGCACGCTTTTGGCATGGCTGAAGGTCAGAAATCCTTCCCGGCCGTGGTAGTGCCCCATGCCCGAAGGGCCGATGCCACCGAACGGCAAGTCATCCTGAGCGGCATGCAGCAACGTATCGTTCAGGCATACGCCACCGGAGTGGGTGCGCTCCAGTACCTGTTTCTGTTCGGCCTTGTTGTAACCGAAATAGTAGAGCGCCAGTGGGCGAGGTCGCTGATTGATGTAGGCGAAGGCTTCATCGATATGGTTGTAAGGCACGACAGGCAACAAGGGGCCGAAAATTTCATCCTGCATCACCAGCATGTCGTCGTTGACGTCCAGCAGGACGCTGAATGGCATGCGTTGCGCCTGCCCCTGTTCATACAGTGTGATGACCGTGGCTCCTTTGCCGGTTGCGTCGCTCAGGTAGTGATTCAGACGTGCCAGTTGTCGTTGATTGATGATGGCCGTGTAGTCCGGGTTGTCGGCAAGTGTTGGATAGAAGCCTTGAACGGCCTGCTTATAGGCTTCGACAAAGTCGTCTGCCCGATCCTGTGGCACCAGCACGTAATCCGGTGCGATGCAGGTCTGCCCGGCATTCAGCGTCTTACCGAAGGCAATGCGCTCGGCGGCGTCCTTGAGCGGTACATCATGGGACACGATGGCAGGGGACTTGCCGCCCAGTTCCAGCGTAACCGGTGTCAGGTTCTCGGCCGCGGCCCGCATCACGTGTCGGCCAATGCTGGTGGCACCCGTGAACAGCAGGTGATCGAACGGCAAGCGGGAGAAAGCGATACCCACATCGGCTTCGCCCAGCACCACGGCAACCAGATCCTCAGGAAATACCTGAGCGAACAGGCGCTTGAGCAGTTCGCCTGTCGTGGGAGTGGCTTCACTGAGCTTGAGCATTACCCGATTGCCGGCTGCCAGAGCGCCAATCAATGGCCCGATGGCCAGAAAAAGCGGGTAATTCCACGGCACGATTACCCCGACCACGCCCAGAGGCTGGTACTCCACCCTGGCCGACGCTGGTTGAAAGACCAGGCCGACATGGCGGCGCGAGGGTTTCATCCAGCGTTTGAGCTTTTTACGGGCATCGCGGATACCCAGCAGGCTGGGCAGCAGTTCGGCCAGCAGGGTTTCGTCGGCGCTACGATGGCTGAAGTCATGGCTGATGGCCTCGATCAGGGCCTGACGATGCTCATTGAGCAGTTCACCCAGGCTTTTGAGCCATTGCGAACGCTGAGCGGCCGTGGGCATCGGGTTGGCTGCAAAGGCCTGACGCTGGAGGGCAAAGCACTGTTCCAGTTTGCTGTCTGGGGGCGTGGCGTCAGGCATGCCGTGAGGTCCGTGCTGATTTTTTCAATCTTTTAGAGTTAATACTCTATAAAGTCAAATGGCTTTATGATGCGGTTCAATCCAATCGCTTGCGCTACCATCCCCTGATCAATACACCCGAGGGATCGAGCTGAGTATGGCTCCGCGTATCAAAACCCGTGAACGTATCGTGCAGGTCAGCCTGGAGCTGTTCAACCAGCAGGGTGAGCGTAGCGTGAGCACTAACCACATTGCCGCGCACATGGACATTTCGCCGGGTAATCTCTATTACCACTTCCCCAACAAGCAGGCGATCATCGCATCCTTGTTCAGCGAGTACGAAGCGTTGGTGGACGGTTTTCTGTACCCCCCGAAGGAACGTCTGCCCACGGTCAAGGACAAGCGTGACTACTTGCTGGCGATACTGGATGGTATGTGGCGCTACCGTTTTCTGCATCGCGATCTTGAGCACCTGCTCGCTTCCGATCCTGAACTGGCGACACGCTACCGGCGTTTTTCCCGGCGCTGTCTGCTTCAGGCGATGGCGATCTACAGTGTGTTCGTCGAAGCGGGCATCTTGAGCATGGATAAGACGCAGGTCGAATCGTTAACCCTCAACACATGGATCATCCTGACGTCCTGGGTACGTTTTCTGTGCACCACGCGGGAAAACACCACGCACTTGAATGAGGATGCCATTCGACGCGGTGTCTATCAGGTGCTTATGCTGGAGTCCGGCTATATCACGCCTCAGGCGCGCAATGAATTCAATGCCTTGTGCAATGATTTCTGCACGCCCTTGCCGAGTGTCTTGGGGGAAGGGGCCTGATAAGGGCCGGATCAATAACATTGCCGTCTGCTCGGCCTGCATGAATATTCGATTTTCTGTCTACAGGAGTTTGTCATGTCCATTGCGCAATTGATCAGCCCGAAGCAACTGGCGGCACGTCAAAAAGAGCCGGGGCTGGTGATTCTCGATTGTCGTTTTGCCCTGGAAGACCCCGATTACGGGCAACGCAGCTATGCCCAGGGGCATATCGACAGAGCGTCTTTTGCGGATCTGGAGCGTGACCTCAGCGGGCCGGTCATCCGGGGCAAGACCGGGCGTCATCCTCTACCGGACCCAAAGGCACTCGTGCAGCGTTTTCAGGCGTGGGGTATCAACCCGGACAGTGAAATCGTGCTGTATGACGACGGTCCCGGTGCCTTTGCCGCTCGTGCCTGGTGGCTGCTGGCCTGGCTGGGCAAGCGCGAGGGCGTCTATCTGCTCGATGGCGGTCTGAAAGCCTGGCATGCCGCGGGGTTGCCGTTGAGCCTCGATGCACCGGGTAACAAGCCTGGCGAATTTGCAGGCGAGCCTGACATGTCGCTGGTGCTCACGGCCAGCCGCTTGCAAGGACGTCTTGGCCGGCCGGAAATGACCTTGATCGATGCGCGTGCCGAAGCCCGTTTCCGGGGGGAGGTCGAACCCATCGATCCGGTCGCCGGGCATATTCCCGGCGCCCAATGTGTGACCTTCAATGAAAATCTGGGGGCGGACGGGCGCTTCCTGCCAGCCGAGCAACTCAAGCAGCGTTTTGCCGATACGCTGCAGGGGCGTTCGCCGACCGAGCTGGTTGCCTATTGCGGCTCAGGCGTCACGGCCTGTCATAACCTGTTTGCTCTGTGCCTGGCCGGTTATCCGTTGGGCGTGCTGTATGCCGGATCGTGGAGCGAGTGGATTACCGACTCTGCCCGTGAGGTCGTCACCGGCCCATAAATCTGTAGGCGCGAATGTATTCGCGAACGAGTAAATTCGCGGATAAATCCGCTCCTACAGGCAGTGTGCGTGCACGTAAGGATTGTCCCGCTCATGGGCAATGCTCAGCCAGAGCGGGATACGTCTCTCCAGGTAATAGCCGGGGTTTTTCAACGAGCCGTCGACAAACCCCACATGCCCGCCTTTGGCCTGTAGCTCGAATTCCGTGCAGGGGGATAACTCGCCGGGTTCGGGCAGGCTGTGGATAAATACGAAAGGATCGTCTGCGGCCTGGATAATCAGTGTCGGCGTGCGGATCTGGCCCAGGAAATACCGGCTCGATGCCCGGCGATAGTAATCCTGGGCATCGACGAAACCGTGCAGCGGTGCAGTCACCCTGCCATCGAAGTCCCAGAACGTGCGCATGTTTTCCAGTGAGCCCAGAGCCGCCAGCTCTGCCAGCCCTTCGCTTAGCCCTTCATGCTTGAAGCGGCGTTGCTTGTCCCGGACGTAAGCCAGCATTTCCCGCATGAAATGCCGTTGATAGACCCTGGAAAATCCCTGCCCGATACGGTTGGCACACTCGTCCAGCCGGAAGGGGACCGATACCGCGACAGCCCCCAGCAACTCGCTCTGTGTGCCTGACTCACCCAGGTATTTGAGCAGGACATTGCCGCCCAACGAATAGCCCACGGCATAAAGCGGGGCCATGGGACGCAGTGCCCGCAGGTGGGCAATGACTTCGGCCAGGTCCTCGCTGGCACCGGAATGGTAACTGCGCGACAACAGGTTGGGTTCGCCGGAGCAACCGCGCCAGTTCAGCGCGACACTGGCCCACCCCTGCGCGGCCAGCGCCTTTTGCAGACCGGCGACATAAGGCGAGTTGGATGATCCCGTCAGCCCGTGCAGGACCAAAACCAGCGGCGTATCGGCCTGATGCGGGCCATGCCAGTCCATATCGAGAAAGTCCCCGTCCTCCAGCCACATGCGCTCACGGGTACGCTCAAGCCGCGTACGCTTGCGCAACAACGGCCCCCACAAGGTTTGCAGGTGGGGATTGCCCAAGCCTGAAGCCGGGACGAAATGATTCGCCAAGGGGAGTTGAAGGGGGCTGGTGGACACGGTCTTGCTCGTCGATGGAGGTAAAGACCGTACGTTGCCACTAAGTGATGCGAGATGTAAGCGGTTTTTGGCTGAGTGGTTTGAGGGCTTCGCGAATGAATTGGCTCCTATGCAGGCGGTAGGAGCGAATTCATTCGCGAACGAGAGGAGCGTTACCCCCGCTGCCAGAGTGCGTAATAAACCTGCCCGGCCTTTTTCTCTCGATGCAGCCTCCAGTTGCCCGGCAGGCCGGTGGTGGAGGGGGCTGTTTCGCTTTCGGTGTAGATCCAGGCGTTGTCGGTCAGCCAGCCTCGGGTTTCCAGCAGGTTGCAGGCGGATGCCAGCAAGCCCAGGTGGAAGGGCGGGTCGAGGAAGACGACGTCAAACGGCGCGGCGGTGACTGTTTCCAGATGACGCAGGGCGTCCGTCTGGGCGACCTGGCCTGTGGTGCAGCGCAACAGGCTCAGGTTTTCGCGCAGGCTGGCGATGGCGGCCGCGTTGCTGTCCAGTGCCAGGCCCATGCTGGCACCGCGCGACAGCGCCTCGAAATACAGTGCGCCGCTGCCGGTGAAGACATCCAGTACCTTGGCGCCTGCGATATAGGGGGCCAGCCAGTTGAACAGGGTTTCGCGCACGCGATCCGGTGTCGGGCGCAAGCCGGGAGCGTCGGGGAAGGTCAGGCGGCGGCTGCCCCATTCTCCCCCGATGATACGAAGTTGGCCCAGGCCGTTGTGGGTCTTTGGACGTGGATTGGCCATTAGTGCTCCGGAACCCCTACAGGTCGTTGGACGGGTTTGTCGGTGGGAGGTGGCAGAGGTTTCTGCGGCACGGTCGGGCCAACGGTGACAATCACCATCTTGTCCGCGCTCAGGTGCTTGTTCATGGCAGCCTTGACCTGCTCGACCGTCACGCTCTGTGCCTGAGCCATGTAGTCCTCAAGAAAGTTCAGCGGCAGGTCGTAGAAACCGATGGAGCCCAATTGGCCGACAATCGCGGCGTTGTTGGCGGCTGTCAGCGGGAAGCTGCCGGTCAGCTCGCGTTTGACGTCGTCGAGTTCCTTCTGGGTCGGGCCGTTGGCGAGGAAGTCACGGACGATGTCCTGCACCAGTTTCAGGGTGTTTTCACTCATGTCGGCTCGGGTTTGCAGGCTGATCATGAAAGGACCGAGCCCCTGCATCGGGGTGAACCCGGAAGATACGCCATAGGTCAGCCCGCGCTTTTCCCGGACTTCTGTCATCAGACGGCTGCCGAAACCGCCGCCACCCAGCACCGAGTTGCCCACGCTGAGGACGGCGTAGTCAGGGTCATTACGGTCAATGCCCATTTGCGCCAGCATCAGGTGGGTCTGGTTGGAGGCGAATTCGATGTGTGTGCTGCCGGGCTTGGGCTCGGCCGCCTTGGCAATTTTCGGCAGTGCCGGACCTTTGGGCAGCGAAGCCGAGACGTGCGCGGCGATGGCTTGCGCTTCATCCCGCGACAGGTCGCCGACCAGCGCGATGACCGCATTGCCAGCGGCATAGCTTTTGGCGTGAAAGGCCTTGAGTTGTGCCTGGGTGATGGCGTTGATGCTTTTGGCATCGCCGTCGCTGGGGTGGCCGTAAGGATGGTCGCCATACAGTTTCTTGAACAGTTCCTTGCCGGCAATCGCGCCGGGGTTCTGTTTCTTGTACTCGAAACTGGCGAGTATCTGGTTCTTGATGCGTGCCAGCGAGTCGGCGGGAAAGGTGGGTTTGCCCACGACTTCGCTGAATAGCTTCAGGGCCGGTTCGCGTTTGTCCGACGCGCTGAGGCTGCGCAGGGAGGCCACGGCCATGTCGCGGTAGGAGCCGTTGCCGAAGTCGGCACCCAGGCCTTCAAAGCCTTGGGCGATAGCGCTGACATCCTTGCCTTTTACGCCTTCGTTGAGCATGGCATTGGTCAGCAGGGCGATACCGGGTGTGTTCTGGTCCTGGCTGCTGCCTGCGGCGAAGGTCAGGCGCAGGTCGAACATCGGCAGTTCACGGGATTCCACGAACAGCACCTTGGCGCCTTCGGCAGTTTTCCAGGTCTGGATGTCCAGAGTGCGGCGGGCCGGCGTTTTGCCGTCCAGTTCCTTGAGGGTCTGTAACTGGCTGCCCAGTTGAGGCGTTGCCTGGGCGGTATTGTTACCTGCGGCGTTGTCCGCCAGAACGGGCTGGGCGATGAGTGCCGACAGCGTGAGGGCAAGCCATGTATGGCGGGGAGCGATGCGCTTGATCATTTGGCTTTCTCCTCAGGCAGAGCGTGTGCAACGCTGAGGCGTTCACGGGTGAAGTAGGTGTTGGCGGCTTTCTGAATATCGGCCGGAGTCACGCTTTGCAGGGCGGCAACCTCTTCGTCGATCAGTTTCCAGGACAGGCCGACGGTTTCCAGTTGGCCAATGGTGGTGGCCTGGCTGGTAATCGAATCACGCTCGTAGACCACGCCTGCAATGACCTGGGCGCGCACGCGCTCCAGCTCTTCGGCTGACGGTGCCTTGGTTTTCAGGTCATTGAGCAGGCGCCAGATGCCCGCTTCGGCATCGGCCAGGGTCTTTTTCTTTTGCACGTTGGGTGTGGCACTGATCATGAACAGCGTGTCGCCGCGGGTGAAGGCGTTGTACAGGGACGATGCGTTGGAAACCAGCTCTTCACCCCGCTCCAGACGGGTCGGAATGCGTGCGCTGTAGCCGCCGTCGAGCAGGGCTGCAATCAGGCGCAGGGCATTGACCGAGCGAGGGTCTTCGGCGGTGGTCAGGCTGGGTACGTTGAAGCCGTAGATCAGGCTGGGTTGTTGAGTCTGCACATGCATGCTGAGACGACGTTCGCCCGGCTCGGCCAGTTCCAGCGGTTTTTTCGACGACGGTACATCGCGGCGAGGGATCGCGCCGAAGAAGCGTTCGGCCAGGGCTTTGACTTCATCGGGTTTTACATCGCCCACGACCACCAGCGTGGCGTTGTTCGGCGCGTACCACGACTCGTACCAGTGACGCAGCTCCTCGACCTGCATGCGGTTCAGGTCCGACATCCAGCCGATGGTCGGCGTATGGTAGCCGCTGGCTGGATAAGCCATGGCCTTGAAACGCTCAAAGACCTTGTTCATGGGCTTGTCATCGGTGCGCAGACGGCGTTCTTCCTTGATGACTTCGATTTCGCGACTGAATTCGTCGGCCGGCAGCTTCAGGGTTGCCATGCGGTCGGCTTCCAGTTCCAGGGCCACGCTCAGACGATCCTTGGCCAGCAACTGGTAATAGGCGGTGTAGTCGTCGCTGGTGAAGGCGTTCTCTTCGGCGCCCAGATCACGCAGGATCAAGGAGGATTCGCCCGGGCCTGTCTTGCTGCTGCCTTTGAACATCATGTGCTCAAGGGCGTGGGACAGACCGGTCTGGCCCGGCGTCTCGTAGCTGGAGCCGACCTTGTACCAGATCTGGGATACCACGACCGGTGCGCGGTGGTCTTCCCGGACGATGACTTTCAGGCCATTGTCCAGCATGAACTCGTGAGTAGGCTGTGGATCGGCGGCCAATGCTGTCAGGGGCAGACAAATCGTGCTGAGCAGCAGGCCAGCGGCGCGGCGGGCTAGAGCATTCATTCGTAATTCGAACCTGTAGGACTGCCCGCTTGAACTTAGCGTCGGCGGGCGCGGGGGTGTTAGGATACTGATCCGTTTGCGACAGAAACAGCCTTCATTAGCCAAGTGCGAGTGAAACCTGTTCAAATCGCGGTTAAACACTAGACCTATAAAGAGCTGCGGAATGAACAAGCGGTTCTAAACGCAGTCTTGGTTACATGTCAGAATTTCCCGAAACGCCATATGGCGTTTCGCTACCTTGAGATAGCCGTCCTCCATGTTTGGTTCCAACGACGACAAGAAGACCCCAGCTGCGGCTGGCGAGAAGAAAGGCCTGTTCGGTTGGCTGCGCAAGAAACCGCAGGAAACCGTACAACCGCCGCAAGAATCATCCACTGCTCAGCCTGAGCCGGTCGTTGAAGCGGCTGTGCCCGCGGAGCCGTCACTCGCTGTGCCACCGACTTCCGAGCCTTTGCCTGAAGCGGTCGCACCAGCGCCCCAGGCACATGTGCAACCGGGAGAGCCGTCTCCACAGCCCTGGCTGACGTTGCCTGTGGCCGAAGAGCCCGTGGCGCTGACGGATGAGCACGAAGCCCATGTCACGCCGCCGATTCCGGCGCAGGCGCATGTTCCGGCCGCTCCAGAGCCGGACGTCGCTGCGGCTCCTGAGCCACAGGTGGCACCTGTCGTGGAGTCTGAGCCTGTTACTCCGGCTCCTGCGGCTGAGACGCCAGTGGAGGCACCTCCGGTTGCTCCGGTCGTTGCCGAGCCTGTCATCGAGCCCGCTCCTGCCGCCGAGCCGCAGGCCGAAGCCCCCAAGGCTGGCTTCTTTACCCGCCTCAAGCAGGGCCTGTCGAAGACCAGTGCCAGCATTGGCGAAGGCATGGCCAGCCTGTTTCTGGGCAAGAAGGCGATCGACGATGACTTGCTGGAAGAAATCGAAACCCGTCTGCTGACGGCCGACGTCGGTGTCGAAGCGACCTCGGTGATCATCCAGAACCTGACCCAGAAGGTCGCACGCAAGCAACTGACCGACGCCCAGGCGCTGTATACCTCGTTGCAAGGCGAGCTGGCCGAGATGCTCAAGCCCGTCGAGCAGCCTCTGGTCATCAAGGCCGAGCACAAGCCATTCGTGATTCTGGTGGTGGGCGTCAATGGTGCGGGCAAGACCACCACCATCGGCAAGCTGGCCAAGAAGCTGCAGCTCGAAGGCAAGAAAGTCATGCTGGCCGCGGGCGATACCTTCCGTGCCGCCGCAGTCGAGCAATTGCAGGTCTGGGGCGAGCGCAACCAGATTCCGGTCATCGCCCAGCACACGGGTGCCGATTCCGCTTCGGTGATCTTCGACGCCGTGCAGGCGGCCAAGGCCCGTGGCATCGATGTGCTGATCGCGGATACCGCTGGCCGTCTGCACACCAAAGACAACCTGATGGAAGAACTGAAAAAGGTTCGCCGTGTGATCGGCAAGCTGGATGCCGAGGCTCCCCATGAAGTGCTGCTGGTGCTCGATGCCGGCACCGGACAGAACGCGATCAATCAGGCCAGACAATTCAACCAGACGGTCGCCCTGACCGGTCTGGCACTCACTAAACTCGATGGCACGGCAAAAGGCGGTGTGATCTTCGCCCTGGCCAAGCAGTTCGGCCTGCCGATCCGTTATATCGGTGTGGGTGAAGGTATCGACGATCTGCGTACCTTTGAGGCGCAGCCTTTTGTTCAGGCTCTGTTTGCGGAGCGGGAGCGTTCATGATTCGTTTCGAGCAGGTCGGTAAGCGTTATCCGAATGGACATGTCGGATTGCATGAACTGAGCTTTCGAGTGCGTCGCGGTGAGTTCCTGTTCGTCACCGGCCATTCCGGTGCCGGTAAAAGTACCCTGTTGCGCCTGTTGCTGGCCATGGAGCGACCCACCAGCGGCAAGCTGATGCTGGCGGGTCAGGACCTGGGGCAGATCAGCAACGCACAGATTCCATTCTTGCGGCGGCAGATCGGTGTGGTGTTCCAGAATCACCAGTTGCTGTTTGATCGCACGGTGTTCAACAACGTCGCGCTACCCTTGCAGATCCTGGGCTTGTCCAAGGTCGAGATTGCCAAGCGCGTCGACTCGGCCCTGGAGCGAGTGGCCTTGTCCGACAAAGCCGAGCTGTACCCGGGCGACTTGTCCACCGGTCAGCAACAGCGTGTGGGTATTGCCCGTGCCATCGTCCATCGCCCGGCCTTGCTGCTGGCCGATGAGCCGACCGGTAACCTCGATCCACGATTGGCAGCGGAAATCATGGGTGTGTTTGAAGATATCAACCGGTTGGGGACCAGTGTGCTGATTGCCAGTCATGACCTGGCCCTGATCGCACGCATGCGCCATCGCATGCTGACCTTGCAGCGCGGCCGTCTGATCGGTGACGGGGAGGCCGGAGCATGAGTGCCACACGCAGCCCCAAAGTGTCGGATCGCGTTTCTCCAAAGGCCGCCGAGCCGGCCCCGCAGAAACAGAAGAAACGTCAGGATCACGATGATGATGGTCCAGACTTCAATACCTTGCTGGCGGCCTGGCTGGAAAGCCATCGCTCCAGCCTGCTCGACAGCCTGCGTCGCCTTGGCAAGCAGCCGATCGGCAGCTTCTTTACCTGTCTGGTAATGGCTGTTGCCTTGAGCCTGCCCATGGGCTTGTCGCTGCTGTTGAGCAATGTCGAGCGCCTGGGCGGGTCGTGGCAGCGAGCGGCGCAGATTTCCATTTATATGAATCTGAATGCCAGCACTGCTGACGGCACTCGACTGAGAGACGAAATCAAGGCAATGCCCGGCGTCGCCGAGGCCGAGTACATCAGCAGCGAGCAGGCACTCGATGAGTTCCAGCAGCAGTCCGGGCTGGGCGAGGCGCTCAAGGAACTGCCGCAGAACCCGTTGCCGGGCGTGGTGCTGGTTACGCCCCATGAAGTCGACAAGGCGGCACTCGAAGCCTTGCGTGCCCGTCTGGCCGAATTGCCCAAGGTGGAGCAGGCTCAGCTGGATCTGGTCTGGGTCGAGCGTCTGGCGGCCATTCTCAAGCTGGGCGACCGTTTTGTCTTCGGCTTGACGGTCCTGCTGGTTTCCGCTTTGCTGCTGGTGATCGGTAATACCATTCGCCTGCACATCGAAAACCGCCGTACCGAGATTGAAGTCATCAAGCTGGTGGGCGGCACCGACAGTTATGTGCGCAGGCCTTTCCTTTATATGGGCGCGCTGTATGGTTTCGGGGCGGGTTTACTGTCCTGGGGCGTGCTGGCATTCGGCCTGGACTGGTTGAACGACTCGGTTGTGGGGCTGGCCGGGCTGTATGGCAGCGACTTCGCATTGGCGGGTGTTCCGCTGGCCGATGGTCTGTCGCTCTTGCTTGGTGCGGTCTTGTTAGGGTATATCGGTGCATGGATTGCAGTCGCACGTCATCTAAGAGAGCTGGCGCCGCGCTGAAATGAATTTTGTTTCACCAATTGACTTTTTCAGCTTAGGGAACTTGTCTAGCGGTTCCCGGTCAATTTCGCAGTGCTGAACTGCACGAGTCATGTGAGTCGGAGGTTTTTTCGTATGACCACTTCTTTGCAACCTGCTTATGCATTGGTCCCGGGTGCAAACCTGGAAGCCTATGTGCACACGGTGAACAGCATTCCGTTGCTGACGCCCGAGCAGGAGCGTGAACTGGCTGAGAGTCTCTACTATGAGCAGGACCTGGACGCGGCCCGTCAGATGGTCCTCGCCCACCTGCGTTTTGTCGTACATATCGCACGCAGTTATTCGGGTTACGGTCTGGCACAGTCCGACCTGATCCAGGAAGGCAACGTCGGCCTGATGAAAGCCGTCAAACGCTTCAATCCCGAAATGGGCGTGCGTCTGGTGTCGTTCGCCGTTCACTGGATCAAGGCCGAAATTCACGAATTCATCCTGCGCAACTGGCGTATCGTCAAGGTCGCCACGACCAAGGCCCAGCGCAAGCTGTTCTTCAACCTGCGCAGCCAGAAGAAGCGTCTGGCATGGCTGAACAACGATGAAGTGCATCGTGTGGCCGAGAGTCTGGGTGTGGAGCCACGTGAAGTCCGTGAGATGGAAAGCCGTCTGACAGGCCAGGACATGGCATTCGACCCGGCAGCAGAAGCTGACGACGACAGCGCCTTCCAGTCTCCGGCCAACTACCTGGAAGACCACCGTTACGATCCGGCGCGTCAGCTGGAAGATTCCGACTGGAGCGACAGCTCCACGGCCAATCTTCATCAGGCGCTGGATGTGCTCGACGAGCGCAGCCGCGACATTCTCTACCAGCGCTGGCTGGCAGAGGAGAAAGCCACGCTGCACGACCTGGCGCAAAAGTACAACGTCTCTGCCGAGCGTATTCGTCAGCTTGAAAAGAGCGCGATGAACAAGCTCAAGACGTCGATAGCCGCTTGATAAAAACGCCCTGATCATCAGGGCGTTTTTGTTTCTGCAGGAGTGAATTCATTCGCGAAGGCTTTCGCGGATAAATCCGCTCCTACAGTCTGCGACTGTTGTTCAGCCCGGCCAGATAACTGTCCCCGCCCAATTGACGCATCTGTTGACGAATCCAGCCTGCGCGGCGTGAAACGTAACTGCTGGGGTGGCTGGCGCTCCATTGGCGTGGATTGGGCAGTACCGCCGCCAGATAGCTGGCCTGCTGGGTCGAGAGTGTGCTGGCGTTGGTGCGGAAGTGATGTTGCGCCGCTGCCTGGGCACCGAAGACGCCTTCATCCCACTCGACACTGTTCAGATAGACCTCAAGGATGCGTTCCTTGGGCCACAGCAGTTCGATCAGCACGGTAAACCAGGCTTCCAGCCCCTTGCGCAGATAGCTGCGGCCCGACCACAGGAACAGGTTTTTCGAGACCTGCTGGCTCAGCGTACTGGCCCCGCGTATCGAGCCACCGCGTTCGTTATGCAGAATTGCCGCCTGGATGGCATTGATATCAAAGCCCCAATGTTCGGCGAATTTTTGATCTTCGCCCGCAATGACCGCGACTTTCAGGCTGTCCGAGATCCTGTTCCAGGGTTGCCAGGTACGTTGCAGGTCAATAGGTTCGCCATCGATCCATGATTCAATCTTGCGCTCGACCATCAACGCGGTGCCTGGTGGCGGAATCCAGCGCAGGATCAGAACCAGAATGAAACTGCCTGCTGCGAACCACAGCAGGGCTTTGGCGACACGATGCAAGAGAAAACGCAGCATAGAGATGGCTTGGCCGAACCCGTTGAGCGGGCCATTATACAGACCATGCGCCATTGGACGATTTTTGACTGGAGATCCTGATGCTTCGTAGTTTTTTGATGCTTGCGGCCTTTTTCGGATTTACCGGCGTAGCGCTGGGCGCCTTTGCGGCTCATGGCCTGAAGGGGCGCTTGAGCCCTGAATATCTGGCCATTTTTCACACCGGTGTGCTTTACCAGTTGATTCATGCGTTGGCCTTGCTGGGCGTGGCTGTGCTGGCCGCACAGATTCCCGGAAGACTGGTCACGTGGGCCGGTTTCTCGTTTGCCATTGGCATCGTGCTGTTCTCCGGCAGCCTGTACGTACTGACGCTCAGCGGTATCAGCAAGCTGGGGATCGTGACGCCGTTTGGCGGGCTGGCCTTTCTGATCGGCTGGCTGATGCTGGGTGTGGCTGCGTGGCGTCTGGGCGGTGTATCCCAGTGATTGCAGGCCGCGCTTGAGACGAATGGCGCGGCTTTACCTTGGTCATACCGGCTGATCGGGCTAGAATGCTGGCCCCTAAAATGATGGCTGCTGTCGCGCATGCACATTCAGTTGAACGGTGAATCCTTTGAATTGCCCGATGGTGAAACCGTCGCGGCGTTGTTGGCTCGTCTGGATCTTGCCGGACGCCGGGTGGCCGTCGAGCTGAACCTGGATATCGTACCGCGCAGTCAGCATGTCTCCACGGTCCTGTCCGAAGGCGATCAGGTCGAAGTGGTCCATGCCATCGGCGGCGGCTAGCCCCGGCACCGCAATGACCCCATTGTGCTAGTTAAAGAGGATTCCCGATGAGCAATGTTCGCAGCGACAAGCCATTCATCCTGGCCGGTCGTACCTTTGAGTCGCGTCTGCTGGTAGGTACCGGCAAGTACGCGGATATGGAACAGACCCGCCTGGCTATCGAAGCCTCGGGCGCAGAAATCGTCACGGTCGCCGTGCGACGCACGAACCTGGGTCAGAACCCGGGCGAGCCGAACCTGCTGGATGTACTGCCGCCGGACCGCTACACCATTCTGCCCAACACCGCCGGTTGTTTTGATGCGGTCGAAGCCGTGCGCACCTGCCGCCTGGCCCGCGAATTGCTCGACGGCCGCAATCTGGTGAAGCTGGAAGTGCTGGCCGACCAGAAGACCCTGTTCCCCAACGTGATCGAAACCCTCAAGGCCGCCGAAGTGCTGGTCAAGGACGGATTCGACGTGATGGTCTACACCAGCGACGACCCGATCGTCGCCCGGCAACTGGCTGAAATCGGTTGTATTGCCATCATGCCGCTGGCCGGTCTGATCGGCAGCGGTCTGGGGATCTGCAATCCGTATAACCTGCAGATCATCCTGGAAGAAACCAGGGTTCCGGTGCTGGTCGATGCCGGTGTCGGGACTGCGTCCGATGCCACCATCGCCATGGAGCTGGGCTGTGAAGCCGTGCTGATGAACTCGGCCATCGCCCATGCCCAGCAGCCGGTCATGATGGCTGAGGCCATGAAACACGCTGTAATTGCAGGTCGTCTGGCGTACCTCGCCGGGCGTATGCCACGAAAACTCTATGCCAGCGCCTCCTCGCCGCTGGATGGCCTGATCAAGTAAGAGCCCGTTGATGACTGATTCGCACGTTCCACACCCAGAGTTGCCTGCTACCGAAGAGGGCGAAGAGCGCCATCACCGCCGCATCAAGAGTTTCGTGATGCGTGCCGGGCGTATGACCGAAGGCCAGCAGCGCGGCCTGGATCAAGGATTACCGCGCTTCGGGTTGCAATTGACCGATGCACCGGTGGATTTCGATCAAGTGTTCGGCCGCTCTGCACCACGCACTCTGGAAATCGGCTTCGGCATGGGGCATTCGCTGCTGGAAATGGCCGCCGCTGCACCTGAGCACGACTTCATTGGTGTCGAAGTGCATTCTCCGGGTGTCGGGGCGTTGCTGAATGGCGTGCTGACTCAGGGCCTGACCAACGTGCGGGTCTACGATTGCGATGCGATTGAAGTGCTCAATCGTTGCGTGGCCGATAACAGCCTTGACCGGCTGATGCTGTTCTTCCCTGACCCATGGCACAAGAGCCGTCACCACAAGCGCCGTATCGTGCAGCCCGAGTTCGCGGCACTGGTGCGCAGCAAGCTCAAGGTCGGCGGTGTATTCCACATGGCCACCGACTGGGGGCCATACGCCGAGTACATGCTGGAAGTGATGAGCGTAGCGCCTGGCTATCGCAATCAGGCTGAAGACGGCCAGTACATTCCCCGTCCGCAAGAACGCCCGATCACCAAGTTCGAGCGCCGTGGCGAGCGTCTTGGGCATGGTGTCTGGGATCTGAAATTCGAGAAGCTGTAGGAGCGAATTCATTCGCGAAATACGCGATGTTCGCGGATAAATCCGCTCCTACAGAGGTTATTTGCGGTCTGCGATGACGCCAATCAACACCAGCACCACCAACAACACCGGTGCCAGGCTGTAATTGTTGAACTGGCTCAGGCCACGCACGACCCAGGGCGTGGCGTAGATCAGCGCAAGGCCGCTGCCGATGGTGCACAGCAGGGCCAGAAGCGGGATGCGCAATGCACCCGCCATGCTGCTGATGCGTTGTTCGATCCATACCTTGAAGTCCGAGCCGAACAGCACCAGCAGACATCCCACCAACGCCAGTGCAATTTCTGAGAGATTGTTGCGACTCCAGCGCGAGACGGTGGCGAGCAGATCGAGTATGAGATCCATGCAGGGTCCTTAGATCAGAAAGTATTGCAGCAAGTCATTGAGAAAAAGCTGGCCTTGCGGGGTGGCGACCAGACGTGTCGGGTCGGCTTGCAGCAGGCCGCGTTGTTCGGCCTGCCTGCGTGCGCTGGCCAGTGAGTCGACGCTTAGACCTGTTCTTTCGGCAAATAATGCAGCGTCCACGCCATTTGTAAGGCGCAGTGCGTTCATCAGGAATTCAAAGGGCAGTTCTTCGACGCTCAGCAGTTTGGAACCAGCCTGGAACGGCTTTTTCGGATTGAGGTAATCCTTGGGCAAGCGCGTCTTCCAGGTGCGCACAATGCGCCCGTCCGGATGGCTGAGCTTGCCGTGGGCACCGGCACCGATACCGATGAAGTCCCCGAAGCTCCAGTAATTGAGGTTGTGCCGTGCCGGTTTGCCGGGTTGCGCATATGCCGAGACTTCATACTGGGCATAACCGCTGTCGGCCAGGAGTTGTTGGCCGGTTTCCTGAATATCCCAGAGGATGTCGTCTTCGGGCAGAGCCGGTGGCTGATTCCAGAAGACGGTGTTGGGCTCAAGGGTCAACTGGTACCAGGACAAATGGGTCGGAGCCAGGGCAATGGCCTGGCGCAGGTCGCCCAACGCTTCGTCCTGAGACTGATCCGGCAGGCCGTGCATCAGGTCAAGGTTGAAGTTGTCGAAACCGGCCTGACGCGCCATGTCGGCGGCTCGGATCGCTTCGTCACCGTTGTGAATGCGGCCCAGCGCCTTGAGCTTCGATTCCTGAAAGCTCTGGATACCAATGGACAGGCGATTGATGCCCAGGGTGCGATAGGCGCTGAACTTGGCCTGCTCGAAGGTGCCGGGGTTGGCTTCCAGAGTGATCTCGATGTCGCTGGCAAAACGGATGCGCTGTTCGACACCGGCCAGCAGGCGGCCCAGGGCTTCGGCGCTGAACAGGCTTGGCGTGCCGCCACCGAAGAAGATCGAACGCAGCTCGCGCCCATGGACGTGAGGCAGGTCCATATCCAGGTCTGCCAGCAGCGCGTCGACATACTCCTGTTCTGGCAGAACAGGGCTTGCACTGTGGGAGTTGAAGTCGCAGTACGGGCATTTGCGTACGCACCACGGAATATGGATATACAGCGACAGCGGTGGCAGTTGCGGCAGTGCAACCCTGGGGCTTTCCGAGGAGAAACCTGTCTCACCCAGAAACAGTGGTTGCACGGGCGGATCGTGGATCATTTCAGGCCCAGGCGTTGACGCAGTATGGCCATGGCGCGGGCGCGGTGGCTGAGCTGGTTCTTCTCGGCCGGGCTGAGTTCGGCGCTGGAGCAGTTACGTTCCGGCACCCAGAACAGCGGGTCATAGCCGAAACCATGTTCGCCACTGGCCGCGTGCAGGATCCGGCCGTGCCACAGGCCTTCGCAGAGAATCGGCAGCGGATCGTCGGCATGGCGTACCAGCGCCAGCACGCAGACAAACTGTGCTCCGCGCTGCTCATCAGGCACGTCTTTCAGCACTTCCAGCAACTTGGCATTGTTGGCGGCGTCACCCTGGCCATCGGCATAGCGTGCCGAATAGATGCCGGGTGCTCCGCCAAGGAAGTCCACGGCCAGCCCCGAGTCATCGGCCAGCGCGGGTAACCCGGACAGGCGCGATGCATTGCGGGCCTTGAGGATTGCGTTCTCGACGAACGACAGGCCGGTTTCTTCCGGCTCGACGTGACTGAACTCGCCCACCGAGCGCAGTTGCACGCTGTCGCCCAGCATGGCCTGGAGTTCTTTGAGTTTGCCGCCGTTATGGCTGGCCAATACAAGTTGTGTAAGGTTCATCATTGGCCCGGAAAGAGTTCCTGGTTGAAACTGAAGCTGTTGGTGCTGCTGCCAGTTTTAACGGTGATGTCGAAGGTCCGGTTTTCCTGCTGCGGAACCGGGTACTGCGCAATGTAATAGATCGCGCCTTTTTCGGTGATCTGCCTGAAGCTCAGCGGTATCGACGCGCTGGTCAGGTCCTTGACCGCTCCGCTGACCTGCGCCATCTGCGGCTTGCCATCCTTGAGTACGGAAATGTTGATCACGCCCTGGTTCTTGCTGCGGATCAGTTCCGTACCCTTTGCGATCTCCGGTTGCAGGAAGGTCGAATTGAAAGTGGAGTAATGAACGGTTATGTCACCAAACGTCTCCTGTCGTTCGCCTTTGATGGCGTCGGCTGCCAGAACAGGCAGCCCCAGACAGGCAGTCAGCAGGAAAATGGCCAGGCGGCTCATGTTCGTTCTCCTCGAAAGACAATGGCTTAAACAGCGACCTGATGTTCGGCCAGCCCCGGGCTGCTGACCCGGTAGATGCCGATTTCACCCAACAGGTTAGGCCATAGCTTACTGGCCCACCCATGGCGGTGCTGTTGATCGACGGCAAGCCTGTCGATCACTTGCGCATCACGTTCGCGGCACAAGGCTTCAAAGTCTTCAAAGGTGCAGAAGTGAATGTTCGGCGTGTTGTACCAGGTGTAGGGCAGAAACTCGGACACCGGCATGCGTCCCTTGCTCGCCAGGTACCAGCGGCAGCGCCAGTGGCCGAAGTTCGGGAAGGTGATGATGCACTGGCGACCGACACGCAGCATCTCGTCGAGGATCTTGTCCGGATAGTGAACAGCTTGCAGCGCCTGGGTCATGACCACGATATCGAAGCTGTTGCTGGCAAAGTTGCCCAGGCCCTTGTCCAGGTCCTGCTCGATCACGTTGATGCCCTTGGCCACGCATTCGGCAATGTTGTTCGGGTCGTTTTCAAGACCGTAACCGGTGACTTGCTTGTTATCGCGCAGCCAGGTCAGCAGTTCACCATCACCACATCCCAGATCGAGGACGCGACTGCCAGCGGGAATCCATTCCTGGATGATCTCAAGGTCGGCTCTCATGGCGTCCTCACAACGAAATTCGGTTCATGTAGTTACCGAAAGCCTGCAGGTAGCGAGGGATCGGAATCAGGAAGGCGTCGTGCCCTTGAGGCGCATCGATTTCCAGGTAGCAGACGTCCTTGCGGGCCGCCATCAAGGCATCCACCAGCTCCCGGGAGCGGGCAGGCGAGAAGCGCCAGTCGGTGGTGAAGGACATCACGCAGAACTTCGCCTTGGCACCGGCGAAAGTCTGTGCCAGATCGTCGTTGAAGTTCGCCGCCGGGTCGAAATAGTCCAGCGCCTTGGTCATCAACAGGTAAGTGTTGGCGTCAAAGCGGCCGGAGAACTCCTCGCCCTGGTAGCGCAGGTAGCTCTCGACCTGGAATTCCACGCTGTGGAAGTCGTAGTTGAGTTTTTCACTCTTGAGGCCGCGGCCGAATTTCTCGCCCATGGAGTCATCGGACAGGTACGTGATGTGCCCGACCATGCGCGCCAGCATCAGGCCACGCTTGGGGATGACGCCACGTTCCTGGAAGGAGCCGCCATGGAACTCCGGGTCGGTGAGAATCGCCTGGCGTGCGACTTCGTTGAAGGCGATGTTCTGCGCCGACAGCTTGGGTGCCGAGGCGATAGCCAGACAGTGGCGTACGCGCTCGGGGTAGCTGATGGTCCATTGCAGGGCCTGCATGCCGCCCAGGCTGCCACCGACAATGGCTGCCCACTGCTCGATGCCCAGCAGATCCGCGAGTCGGGCCTGGCTGTTGACCCAGTCCTCCACGGTCACGACCGGGAAGTTCGCACCGAAAGGTTTGCCGGTATCGGGATCGATGCTGCTCGGGCCTGTGGAGCCGTTGCAGCCGCCAAGGTTATTCAGGCTGACGACAAAGAACTTGTTGGTGTCGATAGGTTTGCCGGGGCCAATGCAGCTGTCCCACCAGCCGGGCTTGCGATCTTCAGCGCTGTGATAGCCCGCCGCGTGGTGGTGACCGGAAAGTGCATGACAGATCAGTACGGCGTTGCTGTGCGCAGCATTGAGTTGGCCGTAGGTTTCATAAATGAGGTCGTAGGCTGGCAGCGAACGCCCGCAGGCCAGGGCCAGAGGTTCGCTGAAATGTGCCAGTTGCGGTGTGACCAGACCGACAGAATCGTGGGGGAAGACCGTGGGCATCGACCCTGCTCTCGCTTAAATGAGGCGTAAGTCTAAAGATCGCGGGGGGGAGCGGCAACAGAGTAAATGGTCTTCACGGATGAATCGGCTGCCACACAGCCTTCAATACCTTTCTCGCGGGCCCGGTAGGCGCGAATTCATTCGCGAAGAGGCCGGTGAAATCGATAAATCTCTACTGTCTGTAATACATTCTCGCGGATGAATCCGCTCCCACAGAGTAGGAGCGAATTCATTCGCGAAAGAGTCAGATCAACATACGCAGAACCTGCGGCATCATGCTCATGGCCGCCAGGTTATTGATGACCAGCATGTCCAGCAGTTTGAGCACCAGGAAGGCCAGGATCGGCGAGATGTCCAGACCGCCCAGATTGGGCAGGATCCGGCGGAACGGTGCCAGGGCCGGTTCGCAGATCTGGTTGACCAGTTCGGCACCCGGGTTGTGGCTGCCCGGAGCGACCCAGGACAGGATCACGCTGATGATCAGGGCAAAGAAGAATATCTTCAGGAACAGCGCGGTCACGCCAATGATCGACCAGATCAGCAGGTGCAGCGGATCGCCTGTGGTGCCGTAGCTCAGCAGCAGGGTCAGGGCCATGAGGATCATCTGCACAACGATGGCCAGCAGCAGCGAGGACATGTCCAGCCCGAACAGGCTGGGAATGAACCGGCGCAACGGTTTCAGCAGTGGCTGTGTGGCTTTTACGGTGAACTGGCTCAGCGGGTTGTAGAAATTGGCCCGCACCAGTTGCAGCACGAAGCGCAACAGGATGATCAACAGATAAAGACTGCCAATGGTTTGCAGGACGTAAATTGCAGCGGTGTTCAATCCAATCATCGATCTGCTCCGGAAAGGCGTGAAAAATTATTTGCCCAGTAGTTCGGCCAGTTCGGCCGAGCGGTGATCGGCGGCGCTGAGAGCCGTTTCCACCAGCGCTTCAAAGCCGCCTGCCTGGAAGGCCTTGATGGCGGCTTCCGTGGTGCCGGCAGGGGAGGTCACGCGGCGGCGCAGTTCGGCGGCATCCACCTCGCTGCCCGTGGCCATCAGTGCGGCACCCAGCGCGGTCTGTAGGGTGAGTTTTTTGGCGATCTCTTCGGACAGGCCCAGTTTCACGCCCGCAGCGGTCATCGCTTCGATCATCAGGAAGAAATACGCCGGGCCGCTGCCGGACACGGCGGTCACGGCATCGAGTTGCTTCTCTTCATCCAGCCATACCGCGACGCCGACGGCCGACAGCAACTGCTCGGCCTGTGCGCGTTGTGTGGCGTTTACCTTGTCGGTGGCGTACAGACCGCTGACACCCTGGCGCAGCAGGGCTGGTGTATTGGGCATGCAACGGACGATAGGCTGCTCGCCCAACCATTGGGTCATGCTGGCGCAGGTGATGCCTGCGGCAATGGAGACTATCAGTTGTTGAGGTTTCAGGCTTGGGCGCAAGGCTTCGCAGACGGCTTTCATCATTTGCGGCTTGACTGCCAGCAGTACCACATCGGCGCCTTCGATGGCTTCGGCGTTATTGGCCACGGTCACGATGCCGTGCTCGGCCGAAATCCGCTCACGGGTTTCGGCACCCGGATCGCTGGCACGAATGAGGGCCGCATCGACGCCCTGGGCGCGCAGCCCGCCGATGAGGCTGGCGGCCATGTTTCCGGCACCGACAAAGGCAATACGAGTCTTGCTCATGTAAAGAGGTCCTTGTTTGAGGTTATGGCTGGCCGTAGTCACGGGCACCAAAAAGGGCAGTACCGATCCGTACCCAGGTCGCGCCTTGTGCAACGGCGGCCTCCAGGTCGTGGCTCATGCCCATGGAAAGTGTGTCCAGTGGCAGGTTCAAGTGTTCTTGCAGTGTACGTACAGCGGCAAAAGCAGCGTTCTGGGCGACGCTGTCTTCTGTCGGCTCTGGAATGGCCATCAAACCACGCAGTTTCAGACGTGGCAGTGTACTGATGGCGGCAGCCAGCGCCGGGAGGTCTTCAGGCGTACAGCCGGATTTGCTCGCCTCGCCGCTGACATTGACCTGAATGCAGATATTGAGCGGTTCAAGGTGTTCCGGGCGCTGTTCGGACAGGCGTTGAGCGATTTTCAGGCGATCCACAGAATGTACCCAGGCGAAATTTTCGGCGATGGCGCGCGTCTTGTTCGACTGAATGGGGCCGATGAAATGCCAACACAAGGGCAGGTCGGTCAATTCGAGCTGTTTGCCCAGGGCTTCCTGCAAATAGTTTTCGCCAAAGTCGCGCAGACCGGCCGCATAGGCTTCGCGCAAGGCACTGGCAGGCTTGGTTTTGCTGACCGCCAGCAGGGCGATGGAGGACGGGGTGCGCTGCGCGGCGTGTGCCGCTGCGCTAATTCGTGCTTCGAGCGTTGAAATGTTCGCTGCTATCGTGGACATTGGGTTTGCGCCAGCAGGGCTAAAGTCTGCGGCATTCTATGTGATTGAGGAGCTGTATGGATATTACCGAACTGCTGGCCTTCAGCGCCAAACAGGGCGCGTCGGATTTACACCTCTCTGCCGGTTTGCCGCCGATGATCCGTGTCGACGGCGATGTGCGGCGGATCAACTTGCCAGCGCTGGATGCCAAGGAAGTCAAGGCACTGATCTACGACATCATGAACGACAAGCAGCGCCAGGCGTTCGAGGAGTCGCTGGAAACCGACTTCTCGTTTGAGGTGCCGGGTGTGGCGCGCTTCCGGGTCAACGCGTTCAACCAGAACCGTGGTGCGGGTGCGGTATTCAGGACCATTCCCTCCAAGATCCTGAGCATGGAAGACCTGGGGATGGGGGAGGTCTTTCGCAAGATCACCGATGTGCCGCGAGGCCTGATTCTGGTGACCGGGCCGACCGGTTCGGGCAAGTCGACGACGCTGGCGGCGATGATCGATTACCTGAACTGCAACAAGCATCACCACATCCTGACCATCGAAGACCCGATCGAATTTGTTCATGAGTCCAAGAAGTGCCTGGTCAACCAGCGTGAGGTGCACCGCGATACGCTGGGTTTCTCCGAAGCTCTGCGCTCTGCCCTGCGTGAAGACCCTGACGTGATTCTGGTCGGCGAGCTGCGCGACCTCGAAACCATTCGGCTGGCGCTGACCGCCGCTGAAACCGGTCACCTGGTATTCGGCACGCTGCACACGACCTCGGCCGCCAAGACCATCGACCGGGTCGTGGACGTCTTTCCTGCACAGGAAAAGTCCATGATCCGCTCCATGCTTTCTGAGTCGCTGCATGCCGTGGTTTCGCAGTCATTGCTCAAGAAGGTGGGCGGTGGCCGTGTGGCTGCGCATGAAATCATGATGGGGACCCCCGCGATTCGTAACCTGATTCGCGAAGACAAGGTGGCGCAGATGTATTCGGCCATTCAGACCAGTGGTTCTGTCGGTATGCAGACGCTGGATATGTGTCTGGCGGACCTGCTGAAGAGAGGGTTGATTACCCGAGAGAGTGCCCGTGAAAAGGCTAAGGTGCCTGACAACTTCTAGTCGCTGGAAGGCCTGCCGCCGAGGCAGGCCTTGGCATTATCGCTGTGCGACATGTATCGGTACCGCCTGTTTCGGCAGTACACGCTTGGCGATCTTGTAGTGGCTGTTCCAGTAAGGCTTCTTCAGCGTATCGACTGTCACTGCCTTGCCGCGACGAGGGGCGTGAACGAAGCGATCATTGCCCAGGTAAATGGCGACGTGATTGATCTTGCGGCTCTTGATGTTGAAGAACAGCAGGTCGCCCGGTTTCAGGTCCTTGCGTTCGACCTTCTGGCCGTGACCTTCGGCCATGGCATTCGAGGTGCGGGGAAGGTCGACTTCCTGGACATCATTGAACGCGTATTTCACCAGACCGCTGCAATCCAGACCCTTGCCCGGTGTCGTGCCGCCCCAGCGATAAGGCGTTCCTACAGCCTGCAAGGCGCGCTTCACGACCGCGTTGCCCTGCTTGGCATTGCTGGCTGCCAGGGCTTTGGTCTTGACGGGCTTGCTTGAAGTCTTTCGGGGAGCCGGTATCTGAGTGTCGTGGGTGTCGTGAATCCGAAGAGGGATGACAGTCGCTTGCTGAGGTGTACTACGCATTGCGATGGCGGGAGAGAAGTGGCCTTTCGCGGTGTAGCCAGTGAAACTCGCAGGAAGCTGTTGCTCACGGTTGGTGGCGTGGGCGGCCAGAGGCATGAAGAGGCAAATGGTTAGCCATGTCTTGAAAAAAGAACGCATGAAGCAGGGCTCATAGTGATCAGCGCGCAACTTTATAACAGCTTTTTTTGAATTCCTGACCCCATTTGTCGATCCGATCACAGTTCAATCGTTACGTTTTATGCGAAAGACACTTTCCTTTTCTGCTGCAATCCCTTTGGTTACAAGGGGTTGAGCTGTTCATGAGCGAGGTTTTGCCATACGTCGGAACGGGTAGCAGAAGTCACAGAATTTACACATATTTTTTTCTATCAGCCCAAAGAGGTAATGAATGAACAGCTATCGACCTGACACACACAGCAAGCTTCTGGGTTATCTGTTGTGGATCCTGGGTTTTCTCGGCGCTCACCGTTTCTACTACGGCAAGCCCGTGACCGGGACGCTCTGGTTCTTCACTTTCGGTCTGTTGGGGATTGGCTGGCTGATCGACCTGTTCCTGATTCCCGGCATGGACCGCGATGCAGACCTGCGTTTCACCCAGGGAGAGACTGACTACAACGTGGCATGGCTGCTGCTGACATTCCTCGGGTTTCTAGGTGTCCACCGCATGTACCAGGGCAAATGGATCACCGGTATCCTCTACCTGCTGACGGGAGGACTGTTTCTGATCGGTGTGCTCTATGACTTCTGGACCCTGAACGACCAGATATCCATGAAAAATGCACAACAGAATCGTGCGTAAGGTCGCGTTTTTTCAGCGCGGTCGAGCCAGGCACAGGTGCGCAAGAAGTTGCGCACTCAAATGTGGATAAAGTTGTGGATAGATCTATAGAGAGCTTTTAGATCAGGATGTGCAGACGAGTGCGCAAGAAGTTGCACAGTGGTGCGCAACTTCTTGCGCACTTTTTCTTGGGTTATGGCCGGTCTGGGACGGTAAATGGCCTTGGTGTTTATTTAACTGATTGATTTTTATCAATAATTTATTTGTTGGCACGTTTCTTATTATCTCTTTGCCATTCGACCAGCCTTTTTTGCTGTCTGGTCCCGCCATTTGAGCAAGGAGAGTCCTCATGGCAATGCGCATCTTTCGTGCACATCTGAACGCCCCCCTCGCACAGCCCGTAATCGATCTTTCTGCGGGTGAGATGCTGTCATGACGACTGAGACAACGGCTGTAGCCAAGCGTGAGCCGCAGGTGGCGGTTGTTCCATTGAATCTCATCGGCGTTGAGGATGTGGGGGGCAGCGCGGCTGTAGTCGATGCCTGGTTGCAAGAGATAAGCGGCGGGGCTGTCACTCTCGAACGGATCAAGACGGTAGCCGGTGCCTTGCCAGTGATCGGCAATATCATGGCGCTGGTAGATGCACTGTCCGATATCGTCACCTTGTCTCGAAGCAAAAAGCAGGATCCGCTCGATTGGGTCAGTCTGGGTATCAACCTGATTGGCGTACTACCGGCTCCGCCAACCATGGCTGCGGCGCGTATGAGTCTGCGCCCCATGTTGTTTCTGGTTCGCCAGGAGCTGCGAAACAGTGGGAAACAACTACTAGGGGACGCGCTGATTGAAATAGTGTGTGGCCATCTGAATGCGACCATTGTTGGTGAGATTGATGAGTTTCTGAAAGAAGCCGATGGTTTGCTCAAGGGCATTCTTGATGACGCTGGCCAGTACGGCGAGAAGATCATCAATGAAATTGCCGATGGCTTGGAAAAAACGGTTACAGGCGGCCATAACGCCCAAGAGGACTTGGACGATGCCGGTAATCTGTTCAGCAGCGGCCTGACCAAGTTAACGCGTGATCCCACGGCCGAGGGCAACTTCGACAACTTTCTGGGCGCGGCTTCCAGCCTTCTCAAAGCTGCCGGAAAGGGCATGAGCAACAGCGCGGCCAAGTACTTGCTTCCTGATGAGGCCAAGGAGTTGGTGCTTTCGCATACTCCGGCCTTGCGGGCCATGGGGCCAGAATTACGCCTGAATCTGAACAAGCTAGCTGACGCAGGCGTTCCAAACTCCATTGGGGCGCACATGCTTGTGCTCGCCAAGACCAGTGCCCAATGGAAGCTTCGTAATCCCAATGCTCAGGCAGGTGTTGTCAAACAGGACTCTGTCAGCAAGTCCAAGCATGTAGCAGGCAAGGGGGAGGTCGACGTTGTAGACAAGGAGTCCAAGGCGGCACAAGCGGCCAATCTTGAAAAGAACAAGGTTTGCCCTATCACATGTAACAGCATCAGCTTCGCCCTGGGTTCCGAGTCCTTCAACCACACCGACTTCAGCCTGCCTGGCCCGTTCCCGATCACCTGGACCCGCCTCTACAACTCACGCCTGTCCGCCTACGACCAGGGCATTCTGGGCGCCCGCTGGGTCACCGAATTCACCACCCGCTTCGACCTGACCCAAGAAAACGACGGCCTGCTGCTCCACGACGCCGACGGCCGCAGCCATGCCTGCCCGCTGCCCGAAGTGGGCCTGTTCCACTACGACGCCATCGAAGACTTCACCGTGGTGCGTGCGGCCGAGGACCAGCTGGTGCTGTGCCGGGGCCTCGAGCGTAAGGAAACCTACGTTCGCGACGGTCGCCAGTATCGCCTGACCCGCATCGAACTGCGCAACGGCACCGGCGTCATGCTGCATTACGAGCACCGTCACGGCGACGCCCGCGTCCTGTCGGATATCCTGACCTATCAGGAAGGGGACATCAGCAAGGTGCACCTGCACCTGGGCACGATGCTCGACGAACAGGGCCGCCTGATCGGGCTGTGGGAGATCAAGGACGGCAAGCCCCTGCGCCAGCTGTGTCGCTACCAGTACGACGTTTATGGCGATCTGGTCCAGGCCCAGGATGAACACGGCGCCGCCTGGCAGTATCACTACCAGTCCCACCTGATCGTGCGTTACACCGACCGCACCGGCCGGGGCCTCAACCTGCAGTGGGATGGCAGCGGCGCCGACGCCCGGGCCGTGCGCGAATGGGCCGACGACGGCAGCTTCGACACCCGCCTGGAGTGGGACGAAAACATCCGCCTGACCTACGTCACCGATGCCCTGGGCCATGAAACCTGGCACTACTACGACATCAAGGGCTACACCTACCGCATCCGCCACCCCGACGGCCGCTCCGAATGGCTGTTCCGCGACGATGCCAAGAACGTCGTGCGCCACGTCCACGCCGACGGCAGCACCGACCGCTACACCTACGACGAGCGCAGCAACCTGCTGCAACATATCCGTGCCGACCAGACCGTGGTGCACTACGCCTACGACGACCAGGACCAACTGATCAAGATCAGCGACGCCGAAGGCGGGCAGTGGCAGCGCGCCTATGACGACAGCGGCAACCTGGTGGAAACCGTCGACCCGCTGGGCAACACCACCGAATACGCCTACAACGGCAACGGCCAGCCCACCGCCATCAAGGACGCCCACGGCAACGAAAAGGCCCTGGCCTACAACGATGCCGGGCAACTGGTCGAATACACCGACTGCTCCGGCAAGACCAGCGCCTGGGCCTACAACGACCTGGGCCAGTTGGTCGCCTTCACCGACGCGGCCGGCAACACCACCGAATACCAGTACAAGGCCGGGCAGCTGGCGCTGATCGTCCACCCGGATACGACCGAAGAACGTTTCGAGCGCGACGCCGAGGGCCGCCTGCTGGCCCACGTCGATGCCCTGGAACGCTGCACCACCTGGACCTACACCGCCGCGGGCCTGATTGCCGAGCGGGTCGATGCCGCCGAACAGACCCTGCGCTACCGCTGGGACCTGCTGGGCCGCCTGACCACCCTGGAAAACGAGAACGAACGCCGCGCCCACTTCCACTACGACCCGGTGGGGCGTTTGCTGGACGAATCCGGCTTCGACGGCCGGGTGACCCGCTACCAGTACGACCCGGCCACCGGGCGTCTGGCCCGTACCGTCAATGGCGAGCGCACCATCGACCTGAGCTTCGACCCCATGGGCCGCCTGATCGAACGCACGGCGCGCCTGGGCGACCAGACCCAGACTGAAACCTTCGCCTACGACGGCAACGGCCACCTGATCCAGGCCCGCAACACCGACAGCCGCCTGCAATGGTTCCATGACCCGGCGGGTAACCTGCTGCGTGAACACCAGCACTACCTGGGCCTGGACAAACCGCAGGTCGCGGTCTGGCAGCACGAATACGACGTGCTCAACCAGCGCATCGCCACCGTGCGCCCGGACGGCCATCGGGTCAGCTGGCTGACCTACGGCAGCGGCCACCTGCTGGGCCTGCGCCTGGACGATCACGAACTGATCGGCTATGAGCGCGACGACCTGCACCGCGAGATCGCCCGCCACCAGGGCAACCGCCTGCTGCAGACCCAGCAATGGGACCCGGCCGGTCGCCTGACGGAACAACTGCTGGGCCGCCCTGACGACAAATCCACGCTGCTCAAGCGCGAATACACCTACGACGCCGCCGGGCAACTGACCGACATCAACGACAGCCGCCGCGGCCCGCTGGCTTACCGCTACGACCCGGTGGGCCGCCTGCTCAGCGCCATCAGCCGTCAGGGCGTGGAAACCTTCGCCTTCGACCCGGCCGGCAACCTGCTGGACGACACCGTCGCCGACATCCGCCGCCCGCTGGACCAGGACCCCAAACGCAGCCAGCTGCTCGACAACCTGCTGCGCGAATACGCCGGCACCCACTACGAATACGACGACCGTGGCAACCAGGTGCAGCGCTGGCACAACGGCGCCTACAGCCGCCTGACCTGGGACCTGTTCGACCGCCTGGTGCATTTCGACGATGCCCGCCTGGCCGTGGACTACGCCTACGACGCCCTGGGCCGACGCCTGTACAAGCACTCGACCGCCCACACCCGGAACCGTCCCGAGGCGGGCACCCAGTGGAACCGCAACGAATATGGCCGTAAACAGCGGGAACTGGGCTGCGGCTTCACCCTGTACGGCTGGGACGGCGACACCCTGGCCTGGGAAAGCAGTCCGGCGCAGCACGAAAGCGGCACCGGCCGCACCGTGCACTACCTGTACGAACCGGGCAGCTTCATCCCCGTGGCCCAGGCCCTGCGCCAAAGCCCGATCCTGCTGCTCGACCTGCCGGACTACAGCGGCCCGTACGACTTCGACGACGACCCGCTGTGGCACCACAAACCCGAGGTCCAGCCCTTCGACGCCCTGGCCTGGTACCAGTGCGACCACCTGGGCACGCCCCAGGAACTCACCGACCAGCACGGCGAGATCGCCTGGAGCGCGCAGTACAAGGCATGGGGCGAGATCAAGGAACAGCGTTCAGCCAGCGCACAACAACTCGGCCTGACCAACCCGATCCGCTTCCAGGGTCAGTACCACGACCACGAGACGGGGCTGCACTACAACCGGTATCGGTACTATGATCCGAGGGTGGGGCGGTTTGTCAGTAAGGATCCGATTGGGTATGCGGGTGGGATTAACCTGCATCAATATGCTCCGAACCCCACGGAATGGGTTGACCCTCTAGGATTAGCCAAACATAGCCCAGATAGTGCGTACTGCCGAGATTTACAGCGGAAAATGGGAAATATTCGTCTAGATCTAGATAAGCGCTGGAGTGAATTGAACTCGGATGATCAGGGTTTACCAGAATATATTGGCCCTGGAGAACAGTTCTATCAAACCCGGCGTGGACATAGGACCATAATAAATAAGTTGGACAGGAACTTGAGGGATGTTGAGCGTCAGTATGATGAGGAGTGTGGTGGAGAGGAGAAGAAAAAATGCCCATGCAAAAATAAATAAATTAATGGCGATGGATGTACGTATTTTTGCTTAATTGGTGTGGAGGTAGGATGTGGACGCTGTAAGGCTGGCATTGTACGAGGTTGAAGGAAAAGGCGGGAGAAAGAAAATTCGAGAGCTAGCGACGGAGTATGATCGCATGACGCTGGGGCATGAGATTTTTCCTGAGGAGTGTCTTGAATTTATTTTAGAACTGTTATCAACGGAAGCTCTTTTCTCGAAAGCTGGTATTGATGCTTTTTTAATTAAGCTTTCAACGGATATGGATAAACTATCTGTGCAGCAAAAAGAAAAATTGTTGAATGTGATTCGGAATAATTATTGCAATTATTCTGATCTAGAGCTGTGCTGGGTTGTGGGTGATATGGTTGCAAGGTATTATGATCGAAAGCAAGCGATGAATTTTTTTAGAGATGTATTTGGCTCTGCTGGTAAAGCAGGAAAAGAAGGTGTTGTTCTTGGTTTAGATGTTGTCGCAAAGCATTCAGGCCGTGATGCTAAAGTAATGCAAGATATTGATAATATTTTGAAGTGAAAGTTAAGCTATATTCGTCTGGCGGGAGTGAAAAAATATTTTATTTTTCCAATCTGATAGGGTTTTTATATGTCAGAGGATTTTTCGGATAGTTTGATGGTGTTATGTAATAACATGGTGATGGGCTCATAATCTCTTGCGTATAAAATTACTCAAGAGTTTGAGTTTTGATAGCATCTAAAGCGCTAGAGAAAGCCGGTCATTCCCACAACCGGCCCCTTCATTACATCAGCTCTCAATCACCCGCTATAACTGATCCGCCCATCCACCAGCGTATAACGCACCGCTCCTGGCAGGCAGTGGCCTAGGAATGGGCAGTTATCGCCTTTGGACAGCCATTTCTCGCCAGCCACCGTCGAGGCTGTCGGATCGAACAGGACCAGGTCGGCAGCCGAGCCTGCGCTCAATTGTCCAGCCGGCAAGCGCAGTGCCGCTGCCGGGCCTGTGCTCAGGCGAGCGATCAGGGTGGGGAGGTCGAGCAGGCCGTCTTCCACCAGAGTCATCGCCAGTGGCAGGAGCAGTTCGACGCTGCTGATGCCTGGTTCGGTTGCGCCGAACGGTGCCAGCTTCGCGTCGCGTTCGTGAGGCTGGTGGTGACTGGAGATGGCTTGAATCACGCCGGACTTCACTGCTTCGCGCAGGCCGTCGCGGTCGGCACGGGTGCGCAGTGGTGGCTGGACGTGGTAGAGGCTGGAGAAGTCGATCAGTGCTTCATCGGTCAGGATCAACTGATACAAGGCCACGTCGGCGGTTACTGGCAAGCCGCGGGCCTGGGCCTGGGCGATCAGGGCTGCGCCACGGGCGCTGGTCAACTGGCTGAAGTGCGCGCGCACACCGCTTTGTTCCACCAGCAGCAGGTCACGGGCCAGTGCAACGGTTTCGGCGGTTTCCGGAATACCGGCCAGACCCAGGAAGCTGGCGGTCGGGCCTTCATGGGCCAGGCCTCCGGCCGCCAGGTCGTGATCCTGAGAGTTGAAGATCACGGTCAGGTCGAACGTGGCGGCATATTCCAGGGCGCGGCAGAGCGTGCGGGTGTTTCTGAAGCTGTTCAAGCCATTGCCGAATGCCACGCAGCCCGCATCGCGCAGGGCCACCAGCTCGGCCAGTTGCTCGCCTTCCAGCCCCTTGCTCAGGGCACCGATAGGGAAGACCTTGCTGTAACCGGCTTCACGAGCACGGTCCAGAATCAGCTCGGCGACGGCCGAGGTATCGAGTACCGGCTTGGTACGTGGTGGGCAGCACAGGCTGGTCACACCACCAGCCGTTGCGGCGCGGGTTTCGCTGGCGATGGTGCCTTTGCGGCTGTAACCCGGCTCACGCAGGGATACGTTGAGGTCCACAAGGCCGGGAGCTGCGACCAGGCCGTTGGCCTCGATGGTTTGTACGGCTTCAAATCCTGCAGGAGCGGCACCGATGGCGAGAATCTTGCCTGCCTCGATGTGCAGATCGGTGACTTTATCCAGACCGCTGTTCGGGTCGATGACGCGAGCGCCGAGAATGCTGAGCTTCACAGGGCGTTCTCCTGCTCGAATTGTCGTTGTGCGGTTTGTCCGCTCATGGCCATGGACAGAACGGCCATGCGGACCGCAATGCCGTAGGTCACCTGATTGAGAATGACCGAATGCGCACCGTCGGCCACCGCTGATTCGATTTCCACGCCACGGTTGATAGGGCCGGGGTGCATGACGATCGCGTCAGGCTTGGCGCCCGCCAGACGGGCCGTGGTCAGGCCGAACAGGCGGTAGAACTCGCCCTCGCTGGGCAGCAGGCCACCGGTCATGCGCTCGCGTTGCAGGCGCAGCATGATGACCACGTCCACATCCTTCAGGCCTTCGGTCATGTCGGTGTAGACCTTGACGCCATACTGCTCGATACCGACAGGCAACAGGGTCTTGGGTCCGATGACGCGGATGTCCGGGCAACCCAGCGCCTTGAGCGCAAGCATGTTCGAGCGTGCAACGCGGGAGTGCAGGATGTCGCCGACAATGGCCACCGACAGGTTCTCGAAGCTGCCTTTGTGACGACGGATCGTCAGCATGTCGAGCATGCCCTGGGTTGGGTGGGCGTGACGGCCGTCGCCGCCATTGATGATCGCGACTTCCGGGCAGACGTGTTCGGCAATGAAGTGAGCTGCGCCGGAGTCGGCGTGGCGTACGACGAACATGTCGGCGGCCATGGCTTCCAGGTTGCGCAGGGTGTCGAACAGCGTTTCGCCTTTGCTGGTGGAAGAGGTCGAGACGTTGAGGGTGATGACGTCCGCCGACAGCCGCTGGGCCGCCAGCTCGAAGGTGGTGCGTGTCCGTGTCGAGTTCTCGAAGAACACGTTACAGACCGTCTTGCCACGCAACAGCGGGACTTTTTTCACCGCACGGGCACCGACCTCGAGGAAGGAGTCCGCCGTGTCGAGAATTTCAGTGAGCAGCTCGCGGGGCAAGCCGTCCAGAGACAGAAAATGGCGCAGCTGACCCTGATGGTTGAGCTGCAGCGGGCGCTTGGCGTCGAGAGGCGTCATCGCAAGGGACTCTTAAAGGGCTGAGGCGGTGGAAAGGTCTTGAAGTTCGAGAGCCAGCGGCTCGGGGCCGGTCAGCTTGACGCGCTCGTCGGGTGCCAGTGCAAGCGTTGCACCTACCACGTCAGGGCGGATGGGCAATTCACCGGCATCCAGATCCAGCAGGCAGACCAGGGTGACACTGGCCGGACGTCCGTAATCGAACAGTTCATTGAGGGCTGCACGAATGGTGCGCCCGCTCATGAGCACGTCATCGATCAGCACAAGATGCTGGCCTTCGATCTCGAAAGGCAGCTCTGACGGACGCACTTGAGGATGAAGGCCGTTCTGGCTGAAGTCGTCACGGTAGAAGGACACATCCAGTGTGCCGAGTGGCGATTCATTGTTCAGCGTCTTGAGCAGCGCTTGCGCGACCCATACGCCGCCGGTGCGAATGCCGATGAAGCGAGGGTCGCTGATACCGCGTTTGCCCAGATGAGCATTCAGGTCCGTGGCCATCTGACGAATCAGATCTGTAGGGTTGGGCAAGCTCATGATTGCTCCTTTAAAAGCTCAAGCATTGCCTGTGCGGCATTGCTCAAGCGGAAACGTGAAATCCGGATATCTCGAAGCTGTCATGGCTCGAAAAGTCACGCATGCAGCAGCTCGGGATTGGCATCGAGCCAGCCTTGCAGCAAGAGTGCGGCGGCAATGGCGTCCACCGGGTTGTCGCGATAACTGCCGTGTTGACCGCCACGGGCCATGCGTTCGCCCTTGGCCTCGAAGGTGGTCAGGCGTTCGTCATGGGTGTAGACCGGAATATTGAAACGGCCATTGAGCCGACGCGAGAACTTTTCGGCGCGGGCACTCATTTCACTGGGCGTACCGTCCATGTTCAACGGCAGCCCCACGACGATGGCATCGGGTTTCCACTCTGTAATCAAGGCCTGGACCTTGTCCCAGTCCGGGACACCGTTCTGTGCCTTTAAGGTGCAAAGCTCACGGGCCTGCCCGGTGATGGCCTGGCCGACTGCAATGCCGATCTGTTTGGTGCCGTAATCGAAACCCAGGAGTAAGCGCAATCCGGCCATCAGGCGTGGCCTGCTTGAGTCGAGAGCAGATTGAGGTTGATGCCCAAGCGAGCTGCCGCCGCGTCGAGCCGCAGTTCGCTGTCGGTATCGAACAGTATCGCCGGGTCGAAAGGGCAGGTCAGCCAGGCGTTGGCGGCCATTTCGGCATCCAGTTGCCCGGCATCCCATCCGGCATAGCCCAGGGCGATCACATTCTGATCGGGCCCATAGCCGTCCGCGATGGAGAACAGCACATCCTGCGACGTGGACAACGAGATGCCCCCCAGATCAACGGTCGCCTGGAAGACCTGACCGCTGGGGTGCAGGACGAAGCCCCGGTCTGTCTGTACCGGGCCGCCGGAGTGAATCGGGATGTGCTGGCAGTGAGCGGGAGCAGGCAGCTCCGGGCGCAATTGCTCCAGAACATCGGCCAGATTCAGGTTTTGTGGGCGGTTTATCACCAGGCCCATGGCACCATTGGCGTTGTGCTCGACGATATACGTCAAGGTTTGCGCGAAATTCTGGTCGTGCATATGGGGCATGGCGATCAGAAATTGATGCTTGAGGTAGGTCGGGGATACGTTTTTCATGAGCCTTAGTGTGGCGCTGCCGGGCTGGCCTGACAACTGTCAGTTATAGCAGCGCCTGAGGTTTGTGAAGAAAGCATCAATTGCTCGAAAGCCTGTCGCCCCGTGCAAACTTCCAGGTCCGGATGATTTCCAGCCGGTCGATGTCGGCCAGATCGCCGGTGAACGGTGAAAATGGGGCTGCCAGACGGACGATTCGTTGTGCCGCCTGATCCAGCAACGGTTGGCCCGATGACTCCAGAACCAGCACCTCATGAAGCGAGCCGTCGTGGTTGATCGAGACCAATAGTCGCAGGTTGCCGTAGATCTGTTGGCGACGGGCTTCTTCCGGGTAGTTCAGGTTGCCGACCCGTTCGACCTTCTTGCGCCAGTCGTCCTTGTACCAGGCGCCCTTGTCGCGCATGGTCGAGGCGGCGTTGAGGCGATGGATTTTCGGACGCTTGGCGTAGAGCTGCTGCTCGGCGGACAGCTCGGCTTCCAGGCTGGCGATCTCATTACTCAGTTGAGAACTGTCGAAAGTCGGGGCGGCCTTGGCAGCGGGCTCGGGTTTGACCTCTTCGCGTTTGGTTACCGTGTGCTGCGGTGAGGGGGCTGTCGTGGCGACAGCGGTTTTCGGTGCTTCCTGTCTTTCCACGGGCTTGTTGGCCGGTGGTGGCGTCACCTTGTTGACCTTGGTGTCCTGATAAGGCGCAATTTCCGTGGTTTTCAGCGTTTCGGCCTTGTCCAGGGTGCCGCTGCCCTGTTGGTCGTCCTGAGCCAGGAAATCCGCCTCCTTGGGCTTTTCCGGGCTTTTGAAGGTCGCGAGGGTGATTTCCAGTGTCTGGGAAATCTGTTCGGGTTTTACATAAGTGAAACCCACGCCAAGAATCACCGCGGCATGGATCAGCGCGGCGATCATGATGGTAAAGCCCAGGCGGTCGGCTGGACGTACGCCTACGCTCGACAGTTCGAGGGGCAGGTCGTTTCTTGCCATGGAGGTCATTGGCGGTTCAGTGTCTCGTTCAAAATCCGTTTCATCCTAATCTCTTCGTGGATGAATCCGCTCCTACAAGACTCGTGCAGGAGCGAATTCATCCGTGAAAGGGTTTACCGCGCCTGCAGTTTCTTCTCGATCACGTCCATCAGCATGCCGCCAATGTTTGTGCCGAAGGCGTTGTCGATTTCCCGGATGCAGGTCGGGCTGGTGACGTTGATTTCGGTCAAGTGCTCGCCAATCACGTCCAGTCCGACGAAGATCAACCCTTTTTCACGCAAGGTCGGGCCGACCTGTTCGGCAATCCAGCGATCTTTATCGGTCAGAGGGCGAGCTTCGCCACGGCCGCCTGCTGCCAGGTTGCCACGTGTTTCACCGGCCGCCGGGATGCGTGCCAGGCAGTAGGGCACCGGCTCTCCGTCGATCATGAGGATGCGCTTGTCGCCGTCCTTGATCGCGGGCAGGTAGCCTTGCGCCATGATTTGCTGGGTGCCGTGGGCGGTCAGAGTCTCCAGGATCACCGACAGGTTCGGGTCGCCGACGCGATGACGGAAGATCGAGGCACCACCCATGCCGTCCAGTGGCTTGAGGATCACGTCGCCGTGTTGCGCGGCAAATTCGCGCAGAATGTCCGGTCGGCGGCTGACCACGGTCGGCGGGGTGCATTGCGGGAACAATGTGGCGAACAGTTTTTCGTTGCAGTCGCGCAGGCTTTGCGGCTTGTTGACCACCAGCACACCCGCCCGCTCGGCTTGTTCAAGCAGATAGGTGGCGTAGACGAATTCCATGTCGAACGGCGGGTCCTTGCGCATCAGGATGACATCCAGGTCGTCCAGACCTGTGTCGATTTCGTCTTGCAGCTCGAACCAGCGGGCCGGATCGGCAAACACCTTGAGCGGTTTCATCCGGGCACGTGCCTGGCCTGCGCTTTGATACAGGTCCTGCTGTTCCATGTAGAACAGCGACCATCCACGCGCCTGTGCGGCAAGCAGCATGGCCAGCGAGCTGTCCTTTTTGTAGGAAATGCGCTCAATGGGGTCCATGACAATCCCTAAGCGAACGCTCATGTGCAATATCCTCTGATCGATAATGGCCGTGATGGCCTGAAATAGGCGTCAGGGTGGCGCTCCGAGTGCCTTGGGTCAAGGGGCACACTTTATGGATTGCGTCTGGAGAGTATGCTAAAAAGGCTCGGCATCTGGTCTTCTGCCCTATGGATCGGCCCAGCGCCCCGATCCGGCTCCCAGTGCCACGCAGAACGCGCCAAGAATCGCTGCGGCGACGGAAGAGCAGACATGGAACAGCACGCCACAGCATTGAAGGTCATGGTCATCGATGACTCGAAGACCGTTCGCCGTACTGCCGAAACGCTACTCAAGAACGCCGGCTGTGAAGTCATCACGGCAATAGATGGCTTCGATGCGTTGGCAAAGATTGCCGATAACCATCCGCGAATCATATTCGTCGATATCATGATGCCGCGCCTGGACGGCTACCAGACGTGTGCCCTGATCAAGAACAACAGGGCTTTCAAGTCGACGCCCGTCATCATGCTGTCTTCCAAGGATGGGTTGTTCGACAAGGCCAAGGGGCGGATCGTGGGCTCCGACCAGTTTTTGACCAAGCCTTTCAGCAAGGAAGAACTACTGAACGCTATCAAGGCCCATGTGCCCGGTTTCGTTGCGGTGGAACAACAAATATCGTGATGCCTGTGCCCTTGGCCGCAAGCTCGCAACCTGATGGGGAACACCATGGCTCGAATATTGATCGTCGATGATTCGCCGACCGAAATGTACAAACTCACCGGCATGCTTGAAAAGCATGGCCATGAGGTGCTGAAGGCTGAAAATGGCGCCGACGGCGTCGCCCTGGCCCGTCAGGAAAAGCCCGATGCGGTGCTGATGGATATCGTCATGCCGGGGCTCAACGGTTTTCAGGCGACGCGGCAGTTGAGCAAGGACGCCGACACCAGCACGATCCCGGTGATCATGATCACCACCAAGGATCAGGAAACCGACAAGGTCTGGGGCAAGCGCCAGGGCGCGAAGGACTACCTGACCAAGCCGGTGGATGAGGAAACCCTGATGAAAACCCTGAACGCGGTGCTGGCCGGCTGAAAGCCGGGCTTGCCATGGCCGAATCGCGTACCGCCTTCGAGCTGCTGCTCGATATCGATCAACGATGCCGTTCTCTGGCGGCGGGCCTGCCCTTGCAGGAAACCCGTCAGCAGGACTGGAGTGGTATCGGTTTTCGCATGGGCGAACACCGCTTTGTGGTTCCCATGGGCGAGATCGCCGAAATCCTGCATGAGCCACGCTATGCGGCCATGCCCGGAGTCAAACCCTGGGTGGTCGGCATGGCCAATCTGCGCGGCCGACTTTTACCGCTCATGGACTTGTGCGGTTTCTTCGGTCACGAGCTGTCTGCGGTACGCAAGCAACGACGTGTGCTGGTCGTCGAGCATCAGGAGGTGTTTGCCGGTCTCCTGGTGGATGAAGTCTTCGGCATGCAGCATTTCAGTCAGATGAGCCTGATGCCCGAGGCGCTCGAGGTGCCTGATGAGGCCGTAGCGCCGTTTCTGCGTGGACAGTTTTTGCGTGAACAAGCCTGGTTCGTGTTCAGCCCCCGGGCGCTGACACAATCGCCGGACTTCATGGACGTGGCATTTTAAAGTGAAAGGTCTGTCCGGCATTGCCGGGCGTGTTTTGTTTCACGAATCGCGGTTGGTCCAGGCGGGGGCCTGATTGATGAGTAATACAGGCAGGTCATTGGAAGGCGCACAGAGCCGCGCGCAGATTATTCTGTTGTTCGTCGCGCTCATCGTTTTCATCATTTTGCTGTTCGCCAACTTCGCTTACCTCAACACTCAGTCGAACTACGACAAGCAATACATCGGGCATGCCGGTGAGCTACGGGTGCTGTCCCAGCGTATTGCCAAGAACGCCACCGAAGCCGCAGCCGGCAAGGCCCAGGCGTTCAAGTTACTGGCCGATGCGCGCAACGATTTCGACGTGCGCTGGGGTTACCTGAAAAAAGGTGATCAGGCGACCGGTCTGCCGGCGGCACCTCCCGCCGTGCGTGAAGAATTGCGAACCGTGCAGAACGATTGGGAGAACCTGCGCAAGAGTACCAACGTGATTCTGGCCAGCGAGCAGACGGTCCTGTCGCTGCATCAGGTGGCGGCGACCTTGTCCGAAACCATCCCGCAGTTGCAGGTCGAATACGAAAAGGTCGTTGAAATCCTGCTGAAAAGCCGTGCGCCCGCCAGCCAGGTCGTACTGGCCCAGCGTCAGGCCTTGCTGGCGGAGCGGATTCTCGGTGCGGTCAACACGGTGCTGTCCGGCGATGAAACCGCTGTGCAGGCCGCCGATGCCTTTGGACGTGATGCCAGCCAGTTCGGACGGGTGCTCAATGGCATGCTGGAAGGCAACCCGACAATGCACATCACGCAAGTCGAAGACCGCGATGCCCGCACCCGCCTTGCGGAAATCTCCGAGCTTTTTGAATTTGTTTCCGGTTCGGTCGATGAAATCCTGGAAACCTCTTCCGAGCTTTTTCAGGTACGAGAAGCATCGGGCAATATCTTCAATACCTCGCAGACGCTGCTGGATGAAACGTCGGTCCTGACCAACGGCCTGGAAAACCTTGCAACCAGTCGTTCGGCCAACACCATCGGCGGGTATGTCCTGGGGTTGCTGGCCTTGATGTCGGTCATTCTCATCGGTCTGGTGATGGTGCGTGAAACCAATCGCCAACTGCGGGAAACCGCCGAGAAGAATGAACGTAACCAGACCGCGATCATGCGCCTGCTCGACGAGATCGAGAATCTGGCCGATGGTGATCTGACGGTCACCGCTTCGGTCACCGAGGACTTCACCGGCGCGATTGCCGACTCCATCAACTACTCGATCGATCAGTTGCGCGAACTGGTCGTGACCATCAACCTCACCGCCGAACAGGTCGCGGCAGCCGTTGCAGACACCCAGGCCACGGCGTTGCAACTGGCTGCGACCTCCGAGCATCAGGCGTTGCAGATCAGTGCTGCCTCGTCGGCGATCACCGACATTGCCGTTTCCATCGATCAGGTCTCGGCCAACGCCTCGGAGTCCTCGGCGGTGGCGGAGCGTTCGGTAGCCATCGCCAACAAAGGCAATGAGGTGGTGCATAACACCATCCACGGGATGGACAACATCCGTGAGCAGATTCAGGACACCTCCAAGCGCATCAAGCGTCTGGGTGAGTCATCCCAGGAAATTGGCGACATTGTCAGCCTGATCGACGACATTGCCGATCAGACCAACATTCTGGCCCTCAATGCAGCCATCCAGGCCTCCATGGCCGGAGATGCCGGACGCGGGTTTGCCGTGGTGGCCGATGAGGTCCAGCGTCTGGCGGAGCGTTCGTCGTCTGCCACCAAGCAGATCGAGATGCTGGTGCGCGCCATCCAGAACGACACCAACGAAGCGGTCATTTCCATGGAACAGACGACCAGTGAAGTGGTGCGTGGAGCACGACTGGCGCAGGATGCCGGAGTGGCGCTGGAAGAGATCGAAGGTGTTTCCCGGGTTCTGGCCGAGCTGATCGAAAGTATTACCGATGCGGCCCGCCAGCAGGCGTCGTCGGCCGGGCAGATTTCTCAGACCATGACCGTGATCCAGCAGACCACCACACAAACGACTTCCAGCACCTCGGCCACCGCGGAGAGCATTGGCAACCTGGCGAAAATGGCCAGTGAAATGCGCCGCTCGGTGTCGGGTTTTACCTTGCCGCCTTCCGGTGAAGCCGGATGATGTTCCGCAAATGAGCCGTCTTGATTGGGTAAAGGGCAGGAATTTTCATGGCTGATCGTCGCGATTATGTTGCTCTGGAATGGCTCAAGGGCGAGATAGCCGAAACCCTCAGGCAGGCCCGGCAGGCGCTGGACGAGTTCGCGGGGGAGCCTGCGAACACGGTTGCCATGGATGAATGCCTGAACCTCGTGCATCAGGTTCATGGCAGCCTGCAAATGATCGAGTTCTACGGGGCGGCCCTGCTCGCCGAGGAAATCGAACAACTGGCCCTGGCCCTGCAACAAAATCGTGTCGCGCAGCAGGCCGAGTCTGTGCAGTTGCTGGATCAGGCCATGACACAGCTGCCGGTTTATCTGGAGCGGGTTCATTCTGCACGGCGTGATCTGCCGCTGGTGGTCTTGCCGTTGCTCAATGACTTGCGCAGTGCCCGGGGCGAAAGCCTGCTGTCCGAAACCAATCTGTTTGCGCCTCAACTGGTCAGTGTGCCCGCGCTCGATGCCGAAACACTGGCCCACCGCAATACCCCGGAGCTGCCGGACTTGCTGCGCAAGCTGCGTCATACCCTGCAAGCCGCGTTGGTGGGGCTGATGCGCGAACAGGATGTACAGGCCCAGTTGGGTTTCATGGCCAGAGTCTTTGCCCGTCTGGAACTGTTGTGTGAAGACGCGCCCCTTGGCCCGCTCTGGAGAATAGCCTCGGCGCTGGTCGAAACGATGGTCAGCGGCAATTTCACCAACAGCCCGGCCCTGCGCAGCCTGCTCAAGGATGCCGACAAGGAGCTCAAACGTCTTCTGGAGCAGGGCATCGAAGGCATCAACCAGCCGGCACCCGAAGAGCTGCTGAAAAGCCTGTTGTTCTATATCGCCAAATCCGACAGTCAGGCGCCGAAGATGCAGGATCTGAAGGAGCAATACGCCCTGGCCGACGCCTTGCCCGGCAATGACGTGGTCAATGAAGAACGTGCACGCATGGCCGGGCCGGATCGCGATGCGATGCGTTCGGTGATCGTGGCCTTGTGTGAAGGGTTGGTGCGCGTCAAGGAGCGGCTGGACGTGTTCGTGCGCGGCGACCGCCAGCACGTCAGCGAACTCAATGCGCTTCTGCCACCGTTAAGGCAGATTGCCGATACCCTGGCGGTACTGGGGTTCGGCCAGCCTCGTCGGGTCATCATCGATCAGTTGGCGGTCGTTCAAGGCATGGCGCAAGGGCAGCGCGAACCCAGTGATGCGGCGTTGATGGATGTGGCCGGGGCGTTGCTGTATGTCGAATCGACCCTGGCCGGAATGATCGGCACTGCCGAGCAGTCCAGCCAGGAAGACAGCCGCCTGCCCACGACCGACCTGATGCAGATTCACCAATTGGTGATTCGCGAAGCCCGTACGGTGTTGCAACAGGCCAAGGACGTCATCCTCGATTACATCGGCGGCGAATGGGATCGCCAGCGGCTTGAGCCCTTGTGTGCCTTGCTGACCCAGGTCCGAGGGGCGTTGGCGATGATCCCCCTGGCCAGGGCGGCGAGCCTGTTGGCCGCCTGCAACGAATACATCGTTGAGCAATTGCTGGCAAACGACACCCGGCCTTCCTGGACCCAGCTCGATTGCCTGGCGGATACGCTCACGGGCATCGAATATTACCTGGAGCGCATGGGCGAGGATCATGAGGCACCGGGCAACCAGATTCTGGATCTGGCCCAGCAAAGCCTGGCGCGACTGGGCTATTCGCCTGCGCCGGACACGCTGGATGTACCGCTGCTCGATGATGTCGTCACTCAGGACGAACTGCTGGAGCTGGATGATCGGCAAGTGCTGGTCAGTCCCACGCAAACCATTGCTCAGGTGCTGGCCAGTCCTGTTTCAGCCGTCAACCCGCCTGCCCGTCATATGCCGACCAGCCTGCTGCCGCCGCCAGTGGGCGAGGAGGCCGTAGACGATGAGTTGTGCGAAGTATTCCTCGAGGAAACCGAAGAAGTCCTGGACGCCCTGCATGAATACCTGCCCCGATGGCTGGCGTCTCTTGGCCAGGGCGGCAGTGGTGACAGCGTTGCGTTGACCGAAGTCCGCCGGGCTTTTCATACCCTGAAGGGCAGTGGGCGCATGGTGCGGGCACTGGTCCTGAGTGAGCTGGCCTGGGCGGTGGAAAACCTCCTCAACCGAGTGCTGGAAGGCAATGTCGTACCGGGGCAGGACGTCCAGCAACTGGTGAGCGAAGTGCTGGCCTTGCTGCCCTCGGTCATCGGTGATTTTGCTGACAACGCGCAGCGTCAGCGCAACGATGTCGATCATCTGGCTGCCCGTGCGCATGCGCTGGCCAGTGGTGCTGAGCTGCCACCAAGCGTGGCTGCGTCAACGCCTCGCCGTGATGCTGAGGAACTCGACCCGCAATTGCTGGAGATTTTCCGTCAGGAAGCACAAGGGCACCTTGGTACGCTCAACCGCTTTCTGGAGACCGCCGAGCAGAGTGCTTCGCCTTCGATCAGCGATTCTTTGCTGCGCGCGTTGCACACCCTCAAGGGCAGTGCGCATATCGCCGGGGTCTTGCCGATTGCCGAACTGGCGAGCCCGCTGGATCAATTGTTTCGTGAGTACAAGGCCAACCTGATCGCGATTGGTGCGCCTGAGCTCAAGTTGCTGCGTAACGCCGAGCCGTTGCTGCTCAAAGGGCTTGAACAACTGGACAGCAAGCCTCTGGCCAGTATTCCGGGAGCCGCCCGACTGATCGAAGCCGCTCATACGCTGCTCAACGATCGGCTCACGGTTGCGCTGCGCGAGTCGGACAATGGCTTACGGATCCAGCACAACCCCAAATTGATTGCCAGCTTCCTGGCCGAAGGCATGGACATTGTTCTGGATGCCGAGAACCTGTTACAGCGCTGGCGCGAGCATCCTGGCGAGCGCCAGGAATTGAGTGCGCTGCTCGATGAACTGACAACGCTGGGCCACGGCGCGCACCTGGCCGAACTGCCTCAGGTCGATGAGCTGTGCGAGGCCTTGCTGGATATCTATGGTGCGGTGGAAGAAAGCAGCCTGCCTGTCAGCGACCGGTTTTTCAGTGAAGCCGAGCGTGCTCACGAAGCGTTGATCGACATGCTCGATCAGGTGGCGGCCGGTCAGAATGTCAAACCGCGTCCTGAATGTGTTCGCGCCCTGCACGAGCTGCTTGATGAGGCCCTGGACCCTTCTGCCATGGGGTTGATCAAGAGCGATGGGGTCTCGACGAGTATCACGGAGTTCAACTCGGCCACGGAGCAGTTGGCTGACGAGGGTGAGGACGTAGCCCTTCCGGATATCAATGACGAGATCGTCGGAATCTTTCTCGAGGAAGCCGTCGATATCCTCGAAAGCGCCGAAAGTGCCTTGCAGCGTTGGCTGAGCGATCCCGAAAACCCCTTGCCGCTGCCGTCATTGCAGCGTGACCTGCACACGCTCAAGGGCGGTGCTCGCATGGCGGATATCGGCCCTGTCGGAGCATTGGGGCATGAGCTGGAAATTCTGTATGAAGGGTTGATCGACCGGCGATACAGCCATTCGCCGGAGCTGGCGGATCTGCTGCGCAAGAGCCATGACCATCTCGCCCTCATGCTGGTTGAGTTACAGAACCGGCAGGAACTGACGAGCCCGGCACCCCTGGTCGAAGCCATTGTCAGCTTCCGTCAGGCCGCCATCGCCGGGGCTGGCAGTGAAGCGGAGATCGTTGCAGAGCCGCCCGAGGTTGTGGCCGAGGACTCGACAGAGCGAGACCCGGAGCTGCTGGAAATCTTTCTCGAGGAAGGTTTTGACCTCAGCGAAAGTTCTGGAGCGGCCCTGACGCGTTGGCAAGCCGACCCGCAGAACCTTCTGGAAGTGGAAAACCTGCTGCGCGACCTGCACACGCTCAAGGGCGGTGCGCGCATGGTCGAGATCGCTCCGATAGGTGACCTGGCCCATGAGCTGGAGTCGCTGTATGAGGGGCTTTCAAGCGGCAGCATGAAACCTGGCCCACTGATGATGAGCCTGTTGCAGAGTGGCCATGACGTCTTGCATGACATGCTCGATGCCGTTCGTGCCGACAAGCCTCTGCCCAATGCCGCGTTGCTGATCGAGAGCATCCAGAAACTGGCCAGCCTTGCGCCCGAAGAGCAGGCCCCGGTGGCTGAAGCGCCAGAATCGGCACCTGCTGCCACCCCGAATGCAGGGCCGGCCAATACCGAACCGGAGGCCGAGCGTGGCGGCCCGGAAATGGTCAAGGTCGCGGCCGAGCAGCTGGAAGCGCTGGTTAACCTGGGAGGAGAAACTTCGATCTTCCGGGGACGTATCGAACAGCAGATTCTCGATACCCAAGTCACGCTGGCGGAGATGGAAACCACCATCGAGCGCATGCGTGACCAGTTACGACGTCTGGATATGGAAACCCAGGGGCGTATCCTCAGCCGGGATCAGGTGCAGGCCGAACGTCTGGGGTATGAAGAGTTCGACCCGCTGGAAATGGACCGGCATTCCCAGCTTCAGCAATTGTCGAGAGCGCTGTTCGAGTCGGCCTCCGACCTGATGGACCTCAAGGAAACCCTGGGTAGCCGTGCTCGCGACGCGAAAACCCTGTTGCAACAGCAGGCCAAGGTCAACACGGACTTGCAGGAAGGCCTGATGCGTACCCGGATGGTGCCTTTCGAGCGCCTGGTGCCGCGCTTGCGCCGGGTCGTGCGGCAGGTTGCATCGCAGCTGCACAAGAACGTCGGCTTCGACGTGGGCAATGCCGACGGTGAGATGGACCGCACGATTCTGGAACGTATGGTCGCGCCACTTGAGCACATGCTGCGCAATGCGGTGGACCATGGCCTTGAATGCACCGAAAAACGGCTTGCTGCCGGCAAACCGGAACAAGGCCATATCCAGCTGAACCTGATGCATGAGGGCGGTGACATCGTCATTGAGCTGAGCGACGACGGTTCCGGTGTCGATATCGCTGCGGTGCGGCGCAAGGCGATCAAGCGCGGCATGATTCAGGAAGATGCCCAGTTATCCGATCACGAAGTCTTGCCCTTTATCCTCCAGGCCGGGTTTTCCACGACCGAAATCATTACCCAGATCTCCGGGCGGGGCGTGGGGATGGATGTGGTGCATGCCGAGGTCAAGCAACTGGGCGGTTCGATCGTCATCGACTCGGTGCCGGGGCAGGGGACGACCTTCCGGATCCGGCTGCCTTATTCCGTGTCGGTGAACCGTGCCCTGATGGTGCAGTGCGGCGAGGAACAATATGCGGTGCCGCTCAACACCATCGACGGCATTGTGCAGGTCATGCCCAACGATCTGGAAACCTGTTATCAGAGCAGCCCGCCTCGCTATCGCTATGGCGGGCGCAGTTATGAATTGCGTTATCTGGGGGAATTGCTCAATGGCGGTCAGCCCCGGTTTGCCGGTCAGCTACAGCCTGTGCCGGTGTTGCTGGTGCATCTGCAGGAGCAATGGCTGGCCGTGCAGGTCGATGCACTGGCCGGTTCGCGGGAAATCGTGGTCAAGAGCCTCGGCCCTCAGTTTGCGAGGGTTCAGGGGATCTCCGGGGCGACGATTCTGGGCGATGGCCGCGTGATTTTCATTCTGGACCTGCTGGCACAGATCCGCGCCCTGCAAGGCCGTTCGCAGACGCAGGAGGCGCAAGGGCTGACAGCACCGACCTTCAGCGATACCGAGCACACCCGGCCCCTGCTGGTCATGGTGGTCGACGATTCGGTCACGGTGCGCAAGGTCACCAGTCGCTTGCTGGAACGCCATGGCATGCGAGTGCTGACGGCCAAGGATGGTATCGACGCCATGAGCCTGCTGCAGGAACACACGCCGGATATCATGCTCCTGGATATCGAAATGCCACGCATGGACGGCTTCGAGGTCGCCAGCCAGATTCGCCACAACGAACAGCTCAAGGACCTGCCCATCATCATGATCACGTCCCGATCAGGCCAGAAACACCGCGACCGGGCCATGGCCATTGGGGTCAACGATTACCTGAGCAAGCCTTATCAGGAGTCGGTACTGCTCGAAAGCATTGCCCACTGGAGTCAGGTCGATGTCTGAAAGTGCCTTTCAAGCCAGCCGTCTCACGGCCCTGACAGGGTTGATCCTGCCTTTGAGCGACCGCTTTCTGCTGCTGCCCAATGTTGCGGTCGCGGAGTTGATCGACTATCAGGATTGCACCGCTGATCCTGATTTGCCCGAATGGTATCTGGGGTCCATCGAGTGGCGTGAACTGAGATTGCCTCTGGTCAGTTTCGAGGCGGCCTGTGGTGGTCGTCCCCGGGTGGGCGGCCGGGCACGCATCGTTGTCCTCAACGCGTTGGGCGGGCGCAACGACGTTCGGTTCATTGCCTTGCTGACTCAGGGCATTCCCCGTTCTTTCAAGGTCGACAGCCAATTGAGCTATGTGGATGTGCCTCTGGCCGAACTGGAGCTGGCTGCCGTGCAGATCGGCGAAAGCGTGGCCCGCATTCCGGATCTGGTGGGGCTCGAACAATATGTGGTGGACGCCGGCCTGGCCTGAGTGGCAGATGCCTGTTCATGCCCGGGGGGCGGAACTCGCATCATGGGTGTTGTACCGGATAAAGATACTGGCGATTGGCTTGACGCTAATTGCGGCTGTCGTAGACTGGCTTCGTCCGACGAGGAGTCTCCGGTATGCGGTGTTTGCACGGTTTGTTTTTCGGTATTTTCGGCGTGGTGTGTGTAGCTCAGGCGCAACCCCCTGCTGAAGTCGATCCTTTGTTGGATAACGCAGCGGCAGGTGCTCAGGCGGCCGCTTCCAGTGAGGCGCGTGGCGTTCTGCGGGCACAGGATCAGGCGGTGCTGGCCAGTGAGCTTTCCGGGCGTATCGTCGACTTGCCTCTGCGTGAAGGGGAAACCTTCAACAAGGGCGATATGCTGGCCCGTTTCGATTGTTCGGCCTACCAGGCCCAGCTCAATGCTTCCCAGGCTGCCAGCCGCGGAGCCAGTGAAGAACTGGCCCACAACAGGCAACTGGCCGCGCTCAATTCCGTCGGTCGTTTCGAGGTGGCCCGGGCAGAGGCCAAGGTGGCCGAAACCCAGGCGCAATCGAGCGTCTTTCAGGTTCAGGTCAAACGTTGCAGCGTGATAGCGCCTTATGACGGTCAGATCGTGGCGCGTAAGGTCCAGCGTTATGAAAGCGTTTCGGCGGGCACCCCACTGCTGGAAATCGTCGACAACCGCACTCTGGAAATCCATCTTCTGGTGCCGTCCCGCTGGATGGGCAAGCTCAAGGCCGGTCAGACCTTCAGTTTCATCCCGGACGAAACCGGCAAACCGTTGACCGCGACCATCAAGCGTTTCGGTGCGCGCATCGATGAAGGCAGCCAGACACTGCTGCTGATCGCGAGCCTTCCCAAGTCTGATGGTCTGCTGGCCGGCATGAGCGGAACCGCACGTTTCCCGGAGCTTAAGTGAACGCCTCTGTACCGGGAGTGGTGGAACGGGTCTTTGCCCAGTTTCTCGACCTTGAGCGCCTGACCCGCGCCGCCCGCACGAGCGATCAACTGGCTTACAGCCTGGTGAATGACGGGCAGCCACTGTTTGGCTTCCGGCATGCGGCGCTGGTCATTGCCGGCAAGGTGCGGGCGGTCACCGGTGTCAGCGTGATCGACCCCAACGCACCCTTCGTTGCATTCGTCGAGCATGCGGTCGCCCAGCTGCTCAAGCTGGAGAAAGCCAGGCCGGCCAGTGTCGTGACGATGGAGACGTTCAGCGCTTCCGTGCGTGACGATTGGCAAAGCCTGTCGGCTCCCCATGTCTTCTGGTTGCCCTTGCTGGATCACAAGGGGGAGGTCTTCGGTGGTCTGTGGCTGGCCCGTGACAACCCGTGGGCGGCACCGGAGCAGGTTCTGCTGTCGCAGCTGGGCGACACCTACAGCCATGCCTGGCTGGCGTTACAGCCACGCAAGCCCTGGCGTTTGCATGTGAGCCGCAAGCGGCTGGCCGTGCTGGCGGCGGTTGTGCTGTTGAGCCTGTTGATTCCGGTTCGCCAATCGGTGCTGGCACCCGCCGAAGTCGTGCCGCTGGCCGGTCGTGTGGTTGCGGCACCTTTGGATGGCGTGGTGGCCGAATTTCTGGTCAAGCCCAATCAGTCGGTCAAGACCGGCGATCTGCTGGTGCGTTTCGAGAACACGACCCTCAAGGCACAGGCCGATGTGGCTGAGCGGGCACTGGGCGTTGCCGAAGCCGAACTCAAGGCCAACTCGCAACGTGCATTCGCGGATGCTGAATCCAGCTCGAAAGTCGATCTGCTGGCTGCCCGTGTCGAGCAGAAGCGTGCCGAGCGCGATTATGCCCGTGAGCTGTTGAAGCGCAGTGAGGTGCGTGCCGAGCGTGACGGTATTGCCGTGTTCGCCGATGCCCAGCGCTGGACGGGAAAACCGGTCCAGACAGGCGAGCGCCTGCTGGAAATCGCAGACCCGTCCCAGGCCGAGCTGCGTATCGAACTGGCAGTGGGAGATGCCATTGCCCTTGAACCGGATGCCGAGATTGCCTTGTTTCTCGACAGTGATCCCTTGCATCGCCATTCTGCGCGCCTGGAGCGTGCGGCCTATGAGGCTCAGCCGACGCCGGGCGGCCAACTGGCCTATCGCCTGGATGCCAGCTTCCTCGATTCGCCTCCCCGTATCGGTTTGCGTGGCACCGCCAAGGTTTTCGGCGAGCGCGCACCGCTGGCGTTGTATCTGTTGCGCAGACCCCTGGCCGGGTTGCGTCAGAGCGTAGGCCTTTAAATGAATCTGCCCAGCCTGCGGGCGGATCTGCAGCTTTCTCCGGCGGCACCGGCACTTGACGGTTCACCGCGCTGGACCCTGGCCGACCCTGTTCGCGGTCGTTACTTCAAGCTGGGGGCTCAGGCCATCCGCCTGTTGCGCCACTGGTCGTTGGGCGATCCCGCGCAGGTGTTGCAGGCGGCGAACCGGGAGCCGGGTCTGCCGCTGGGCGGTACTGAAGTGGAAGAGCTGCTGATCTTTCTACGCAGCCATGACTTGATCGCCTCGACCGACCCGGAGCAGCGTGCCAGCTATGCCTACAAGGCTGCGGCTTCGCGTCATGGGCTGTGGCAGATGCTGTTGCATCAATATCTGTTCTTCCGTATTCCACTGTGGCGACCGGATGCCTTTCTCAATCGTGCCTGGCCCTGGCTCAAGCGCTTTGGTCCCGGAATGCTGCGTTATGGCTTGCCGATCACACTGGGGCTGGGCGTGTTTCTGGTTGCCAGGGACTGGCAGCGCTTCGTGGGCACCTTTCCGCACCTGTTCAGCCTCGGGGGGGCGCTGGCATTCGGCGCGGCGCTGTTTTTCGCCAAGCTATGCCACGAGTTCGGTCATGCTTTCATGGCCAAACGTGCCGGTTGTCGTGTGCAGAGCATGGGGGTGGCGTTCATGGTGCTGCTGCCGCTGTTCTACACCGATGTCAGCGATGCCTGGCGGGTGAATGACAGGCGTGCCCGTCTGCTGATCGGTGCGGGCGGTGTGCTGGCAGAAATGCTGTTGGCCTGCATCGCCCTGCTGGCCTGGTCGTTATTGCCCGACGGTCCGGCACGTACCGCCGCGTTCATGCTGGCCAGTGCCACCTGGATAACCACGGTGCTGGTCAACCTCAACCCGTTCATGCGGTTCGATGGTTACTTTTTGATCAGTGATCTGTGGGAAGTGGACAACCTGCAAGGGCGTGCCTTTGCCTTGTGTCGCTGGCGCTTGCGCGAAGTCCTGTTCGGTTATGGTCAGCCCGCACCGGAGCCATGGTCGCCCATGATGCAGCGCAGGCTTCTGTGGTGGGGCTATCTGTCATGGCTATGGCGTGCCGCACTGTTTTTCGGCATTGCGCTGGCGGTCTATCACCTGTTTTTCAAGTTGCTGGGGATCTTCCTGATGTTGGTGGAACTGGGCTGGTTCATCTTTCTGCCGATTTTCAAGGAAGCACGTCACTGGTGGTCGCACCGCGAGCAGGCGTACACACCGAGCGTGTTGCTCAGTGGCGCAGGTCTTCTGTTGCTGCTGTTGCTGCTGGTTGTGCCCTGGCGCAGCAGTGTCGAGCTGCCCGTGATGCTGGAGGCGGGCAGGGTGACAGCCTTGCATGCACCGGTGGCTGCACGGGTCAGGCAGGTGAATGTACAGGACGGTCAGCAGGTCGAGCAGGGTGCGGTGCTGGTGGAACTGGAGTCGCCGGACGTCGATTCGCGTCAGGTCATCGTCCGGCGGGAAATAGAAATCCTGCAGTTGCAGATGCGTCGTCAGGCCGGGCGTAGCGAGACGGTGGCGGATGTGAGTGTGCTGGAGCAGCGCCTGGCCGAAGCCGTCGCCGAATACCGTGGTCTGGCGGCTCAGCGTGAGCGTTTGCTGGTGCGTGCGCCTCAGGCGGGTCAAGTGCGTGACCTCATGCCGAACCTGAGCCCCGGCCGCTGGGTTTCGACACAGGTCCCCCTGGCCCGGATCGTCGAAGGCGGTACCCGGATTCGCGGCTACCTGGCTGAAGATGCCTTGTGGCGTATCGCTCCAGGCGCTCAGGGACGTTTTATCGCCGATGACCCCATGCGCTCCTCTCTGGCTGTTGAATTGCTGGATGTGGATGCCAACGGTGTGGCCTATCTGGATCAGGAGGCACTGAGCTCCGATCACCACGGGCCGATTGCGGTTCGCCGCGATGAGAACCGTCGGGCAGAGCCGGTTCAGGCTCAATACGGTGTGCGGTTGAAGGTCATGGACAATATCGAGGCACCGACCCAGCCCTTGCGAGGCGTTGCGGTGTTGCAAGGCCGTAGCGAGTCGCTGTTGGGTGCAGCCTGGCGACGCCTTGCAGCCCTGGGGGTGCGTGAAAGCGGTTTTTAGGGAAAAGGACAACACTGATGTTGAACAATGCTGACGGGCTGGTGGTTCGCCCCTCCCGTGATTCGGACAAGCCCTTCATTCAGTCGCTCTACCATTCGGCCAGGCCTGATTTGCAGCTCATCGACGGCGAGCGTGAGTTTGTCGAAGAGGTGATCTCACAGCAGTTCCGGGTGCAGGAAACCGGTATGGGTGGCGAGTTTCCCAACGCCATGCATTACGTGATCGAAAAGCTCGGCACCTCGATCGGTGCACTGGTGACCGATTTTGGCCACAATGAAATCCGTGTGCTCTATCTGGCGTTCATCCCGGCGGCACGTGGCAAGGGGTACGGTCGTACGGTCTTGCAGGGTGTTCAGCAGGCGGCCGAGAAAGTGTGCTGCCCTGTCGCGACGGTGGTCTGGGCCAATAACCCCCATGCGCGCCAGCATTATCTGGCACTGGGGTTTCAGGTCGAAGAGCGGGATGTGGCAGCCGAACGACTGGTCTGGTACCCAGGCCAGTCGAGGGCCGTGTGATCAGTTGAAGCTGATGCAGTAGTAGGCCAGATTCGCATTGCGTCCCATGGGTGGGATGCGGGAGACGAAAACGTCCTCCAGTGTACCCAGTTCAGGCAGTTCAATGGCGCATAGTCCATCGACGAAATCTGTGGGTTGCAATGAGTTGAGGGTGACGCTGAACGGCAGGCGTTCATTGTCGGAGAGTCGCGACAGCGGTTTTTCATCGACGGATGAGATGGCAATCGAGAGATGGCTGCCATCGCCCAGTTGCAATGTGCAGGTGTTGCCCTGCAGTGCCCGGAAGTGTTCGACAGTAACGTTTTGCAGCATGGAGCGACTCCAGCAATGAGCGGTGGAAGAGCCCTTCCCTGGGCTCGGATCAGATCAGTTGCGCGTCGGGAAAAGCCCTTGCAGGGCGATACTGAAGTTCACGACCAGAAAGGGGTTCATGCTGTCCAGCGGCAGACTGCCGCCGACCGAACCCATGGTGCCGGTGATGGCGGTGGTGACACCCTTCAGCGTGATAGGTGCCGCGGTTCCCAGGTCTGGGGAGAAGATGTTGGCGGACGTCGGCCCGGCTGTAGAGCCGCTGAGATAGCAGTTGGTGGTCGTGGGGACGATGGATGAGGTGGCCGCTGGCTGGGCGCCCAGGTTGATGGTGGTGGCGGCGTTCAGTGTGGTCATCGGGTGGACGTGGGCTGGCATGTTGGCAATGGCCACGGTCACTTTTTCAATGCCGGCTGCCGTTCCGATCACGCGGTTGGTTAGGCTGACGCCCTGGCCCTGGCTGATAGGCATGCGGCTTTGCAGGTTAGGCAACATGAAGTTCTGTGGGGCTGTGCCTCCATAAATGTTTCCCAGCAGTGCATACAAGGCGTTGTACTGGTTGACGCTCATGGTCTGCCCGTTGCATTGCGCCCAGCCATAGGGTGCAAACGGGAAGCCAAACGTCATGATCGAGCCCATAAAAACTTCCATAAACCCTCATCCTTCATATGTTATGGGTTGATACGCAAGCCACCAGGGCACCTGCCCCGCTTGGTGGCAAGGTGATAGCGTAGACGCTGTTCAATGAGTTGCTTTTTTTTTTGTTGAGAGAGTGTCGGGTTTGAAATTTTTATGTCGGTAAATACCCGTTCATATAATTATTTAGTTATTTTTTTGGCGTCAAAAAAACACAAGCAAACGCATTAAAGAAGAGAGAGGCTTGATGTTCAGATAAATCTTACGACCGTTTATCTGATAGTCATCATATGGCTTTCTGTGAAAGCCCCGGAATAGAAGCCTTTAATAACAAACGCTCTCGATTTTTGAACTTTTTCACTCAAGTTCAGGGAACTGATGTCGAAGTACTACTATGCGCGTACTTTTTGTTACGTTAGGCTGACACGCGCCCCCTAATGGATGGGCTTTCGGGTAGGTAACGGATGCAGGATTTCCACTTTATTTCTGGCTTGCCACGCTCAGGGTCCACCCTGCTGTCAGCCATTCTTCTACAAAATCCTCGCTTTCATGCTGGCATGAGCAGTCCGGTATCGTCCCTGTTTGCAAGCGTTCTGGGGCAATGCAGTGCGGGCAGCGAATATGCGCCCATGATCGATATGGGCATGCGTCGTCGCCTGTTACGCGGGATCTTCGATTCCTATTACGCCGACAAGGCCGACAAATCTGTCGTTTTTGATACAAGTCGTGGCTGGTGCGCGCGTTTGCCCGCGCTGATGGACCTGTTTCCACAATCCAAGGTCATTGCCTGCGTGCGAAATGTCGCCTGGATCATGGACAGTATCGAACGTGTCTATCGCGGCAATCCGTACGAGAACACCAAGCTGTTCGTCGACGATGTCGAGCGCAATACCGTCTACAGCCGGGTCGAGACCCTGGCCCAGCGTAACCGTCTGGTGGGCTTTGCTTGGGCGGCGCTCAAGGAAGCCTATTACGGCGAACATGCCGATTCCATCCTGCTGATCGATTACGACCTGCTTTCCCAGGCCCCGGACCGGGTCATGCGGCTGGTGTACGAATTCATCGGCGAGCCGTGGTTCGAGCACGATTTCAATAACCTGTCCTATGACGCTCCGCAGTTCGACGATGCCCTGGGCACGTCGGGCCTGCACAAGGTCAGGCCAAAGGTGGGCTTTGAGCCCCGGCGCACGATCCTGCCGCCGGACCTGTTCGAGCAGTATTCAAAGTTGTCTTTCTGGAATGATGGATCGGCCAGCGCCGCCAATGTCATTCGCATGAAATCAGACGCCGCGGTCAGTTGATCGCGGTTTTACCTATCAGCCATAGAACGTTCGATCATTGGTGAGCAACATGTGGTGGAATAAGAAAAAGTCGCGGACTGAACTGCGGGCATCCTCCGGGGCGAAACCTGCTGCCTCTCCCATGATCATGTTCCTTGAGCCTCGAATGCTGTTCGACGGTGCGGTTGCTGCGACCGTGGCCGATGCGGCCCAGGCAGATACTCAGGCGGCAACCGATGCGGCTGCCGCGAAGACGACCGATCAGGTCAGCACCGAGAGTTCAAACGAAACTCATGCCAGCGCGACGTCTGACGTGACCACCACATCCACTGCCGTCACGGGGCAGACCGTGGTGTTTGTCGATTCTCGGGTCAAGGACTCGGCCAGCCTGTTGGCTGATGTTGCTCCTGGCACTCAAGTGGTCGAGCTGGATGCGACCAAGGACGGCCTGCAGCAGATTGCAGATTATCTGGAAGCCCATCAGGGTGTGAGTTCGGTGCAGATCATTGCCCACGGTAACTCGGGCGACCTCTGGCTGGGCAACAGCTACCTGTCGGCTGACAACATTGCCGAACGCAGTGCCTTGCTGGCCGAGATCGGCAATGACATGGCCGTTGGCGGCGATATTCTGATTTACGCCTGTAACACCGCCGCCGGCGAGCAGGGCCTGAGCTTCATCGACTCTCTGGCCGAGTTGACCGGGCGCGATATCGCGGCATCGACCAACCGTACCGGTGTGGGCGGTGACTGGGATCTGGAAATCGCCACTGGCAGCATCGAAAGTGTCAGCGCTCTGTCTCAGCAGGCCATGGATGCCTACCAGTGGGGACTGGCGACCTACACGGTGACGTCCACCAGCAGCGCAGGGCTGGGATCTTTGCGCGAGGCACTGACCAGTGCTCAGAACGGCGATATCGTCACTTTCAGCAATAGCATGACGGTATTGCTGACCAGCCAGTTGCAGGTCACCAAGAACATTACCATCGATGGCGACCTCAACAATGACGGTGTTGCCGATGTCACGCTGGATGGCCAGTACCGCACCAGTGTCATCAGTGTCAGCTCGGGGGTGACGGCCACGTTTGACGGCCTGGTGATCACCCGCGGTCTGATTGCAGGCAGTGGTGGCAATGGTGGCACTGGTGGCCTTTCTGGCTCTGGTGGTTTTTCAGCCTCCGACTCGATGGGGGCCGGTATTTCCAATGCCGGTAACCTGACATTGCTCAACGTCACCGTGACCTCGAACGCTGCTTCCGGTGGTGGTGGCGGCGGTGGTGCAAGCGGTGGTTACTACGGCGGTGGTGGCGGTGGCGGTGGCGGTATCGGTGGCCAGAATGGCGGTAATGCAGGTCGTGTCGGTGTACAGGGTGCGCCCTATAGCGGGACATCGCCTTCTGCCAACACCGGTGGTAATGGGGGAGCTTTCAGTACCGTCTATTTCGGTGGTCGCGGTGGCAGTTCTACGGGGGGAGCAGGTGGTGTCGGTAGTACCTTTGGCTACAGCAATGGTGGCAGCGGCGGCACCGCGAGTAACGGTACGATCTCCATTGGCGGTGGCGGGGGTGGTTCTGGCTGGAACATTCGTGGTGGCGATGGTGGCGCAGCCGTAGGGGGGATCTACAATGCCTCTACGGGCGTTCTGACCATTGTGGGAACGACGTCCATCACCAATAACCTCGGCGCCGGTGGTGGCGGTGGTGGTGGCTCTGCGTCAGGTGGTGGCGATGGCGGTCAGGGTGTGGGCGGTATCTGGAGCAAGGGTACGGTCCTGATCACAGCCGCCAACTATGCACTGATGACAGGCAACGTCGGTGCCAGTGGTGCAGGTGGCCAGGCGCTAAACGGTGGCACCACCGGATCCTCGCCAACGTCGGTCAACCTCATCTATAACGAGGGCGGAACGCTCAATACCAGCTTCAGTTCAGACACTACGGCCCCTACTGTTTCCAGCATCGTGATTGCCAACCCTGCTTTGAGTGCGGGCAGCACCACCACGGTGACCATCACGTTCAGTGAAGTGGTCTTTGGTCTGGATATTTCCGAAATCGTTGTGCCCAATGGCACGCTGACCAACCTCGTGACGACCAACAACATCACCTGGACGGCCACGCTGACGGCGGGGAGTAATACTACCGACTCCAGCAATGCGATTACCCTGTCTGGCACGGCCGTGCGGGACTCCTCGGGTAATATCGGAGCCGGCACAGCAATGTCCAACAACTATACGGTTACGGATACCGTTCCGCCGACAGCGACGATCGTCGTGGCGGATACGGCCCTGGCTATTGGCGAAACATCGCAGGTGACGATCACGTTCAGCGAAGCGGTGACCGGTTTCACCAATGCCGATCTGACAGTCGCCAATGGCAACTTGAGCGCGGTTTCCAGCAGTGATGGCGGTACGACCTGGACGGCGACCCTTACACCGACAACCAACCTGAGCAGTACCACCAACCAGATCACGCTCAACAATACGGGTGTGATGGATCTGTTCGGTAATGCGGGTGTGGGTACGACCAACTCCAATAACTATGCGATCGACACGCTGCGTCCAACGGCGACCATCGTGGTGTCGGACTCTGTCTTGTCCATCGGTGAAACCTCCCCGGTCACCATTACGTTCAGCGAGGCGGTGACCGGTTTCAGCAACGCCAGCCTGACGATTGTCAATGGCACCCTGACGACTCTGACCACGACCAATAACATTGTCTGGACGGGCACTTTCACGCCAACCAACAACATCAGCGATACCACTAATGTGATTACGCTGAATAACACAAGCGTTACCGATTCGGCAGGCAATGCTGGCACCGGTACGACAATCTCCAACAACTATGCGATCGACACGCAACGTCCGACAGCGACGATACTGGTTTCGGACGCTAGCCTTGTGGCGGGTGAAACCGCGTCGGTGACCATCACGTTCAGCGAAGCGGTGAACGGTTTCAGCAATGCCGACCTGACGGTCCCCAATGGTACCTTGAGTACAGTCAGCAGCAGTGATGGCGGTGTTACCTGGACGGCTACCTACACGCCGAGCGCCAATGTTTTCGATACGACCAATATCATTAGTCTGGTCAACTCCGGTGTAACCGATCTGGTAGGCAACCAGGGAAGTGGCACGACCAACTCGGGCAATTTCACCATCAATACCGTGCGCCCGACTGCAACCATCGTGGTGGCGGACAACACCCTGTCCATCGGTGAAACCTCCTTGGTCACCATTACGTTCAGCGAAGCGGTGACCAGTTTCACCAATGCAGACCTGACTGTGGAAAATGGTACCTTGGGCCTGGTCAGCAGCAACGATGGTGGTGTCACCTGGACGGCGACTTTCACACCCACCAACGGAATCTCCGACAGTACCAACCTGATTACGCTGGACAATAGCGGACTCGCAAATGCCTCGGGCAACACCGGCAGTGGTTTCACCTCCTCAAACAATTACGTCGTCGACACCTTGCGTCCGACCGCTACGATTGTGGTGAACAATAACGCTCTGGCCATAGGTGAAACTTCGCAGGTGACGATCACGTTCAGCGAAGCAGTGACAGGTTTCACCAATTCCGATCTGGTCGTGGGCAATGGGTCGTTAAGTGCCGTCAGCAGTAGTGATGGTGGTGTCACCTGGACGGCCATGTTGACACCTGTGCTCGGTGTGACCAGTACCAACAGCACGATCACACTGGATAATACCGGCGTGACGGATGCGTCTGGCAATACAGGCAGCGGTACCAGCATATCCAATAGCTATGCTGTCGACACATTGCGCCCGACGTCCACTATCGTCATGTCGGACATTGCCTTGTCTGTGGGCGAGACCTCTTTGGTGACGATCACCTTCAGCGAAGCGGTGACGGACTTTACCAATGCCGACCTGACGGTCCCCAACGGCACCTTGAGTACGGTCAGCAGTAGCGATGGAGGCATCACCTGGACGGCCACCTATACGCCGAGCATCAATGTGGCGAATAGCTCGAACCTGATCAGCCTGAACAACGCAGGTGTGATGGATCAGGCAGGCAACTTCGGAACAGGTACAACCAATTCGGCCAACTTCACCATTGATACCAGGCAGCCGACCGCAACCATCGTCGTTGCGGACAACGCCCTGTCCATTGGTGAAACGTCGCAAGTGACCATCACGTTCAGCGAGGCGGTGACCGGTTTCACCAACGCCGATCTGACGGTTGCCAATGGCACCTTGAGTGCAGTCAGCAGCAGTGATGGCGGTATTACCTGGACCGCGACCTTCACGCCGACTCAAGGCATCAGCGACAGCAGTAACCTGATTATTCTGGACAACACCGGCTTCACGAATGTTTCAGGCAACTCGGGCAGTGGTACGACCGCTTCGAACAACTACGCTATCGACACCCAACGGCCAACCGCTAGCATTGTGCTCTCGGACAGTATTCTGGGCATTGGCGAAACGTCACAGGTCACCATTACCTTCAGCGAAGCGGTGACCGGCTTCACCAATGCCGACCTGACAGTGAGCAATGGCTCGTTGAGTACCGTCAGCAGCAGTGATGGCGGTGTTACCTGGAATGCAACGTTCACGCCTACCGCAGGAGTGTCCGACACCAGTAACCTCATCACCCTGGACAACTCGGGTGTCATCGATGCTGCCGGTAATGCCGGAAGTGGTGTCAGCACTTCAGGCAATTACGTCATTGACTCCACACGTCCGACATCGAGCATTGCGATTGCCAACCCGAATCTGGGCATCGGTCAGACCACACAGGTGACCTTCACCTTCAGTGAAGCGGTGACCAACTTCGATCTGTCGGACATCAGCGTGGCCAATGGCAACTTGTCCAACCTGATCACCAGCGATGGTGGCCAGACCTGGACAGCGACCCTGACGCCGACGGCCAACATCAATGACCCGAGCAATTTCATTGTTCTGGACAGCAGCAACGTAACGGACCTGGCCGGGAATGCGGGCACCGGTGTGACTAACTCACCCAATTACGCCATCGACGGGACACGTCCGGCCTTGTCGAGCATCGTGCTGGCCAACCCGAACCTGAGCGCCGGGCAGACCACGCCGGTGACGTTCACTTTCAGCGAAGCGGTGACCAATTTCGACCTGTCGGACATCAGTGTGCCCAACGGTACGTTGTCCAATCTGGTGACCAGTGATGGTGGCCAGACCTGGACCGCCACCCTGACGCCCAATGCCAACGTCAGCGATCCAAGCAACTTCATCACGCTCGACAGCAGCACGGTGACGGACCTGGCTGGCAACACAGGCGTAGGTATCGTCAATTCCGCCAATTATGCGGTTTCGACGCTTTCCCAGCAGGGCGGGGACCCGCAGTTCCGGATTGCCGACGCGCCTCCGCCGATCAGCCAGCCGAACCTGCCCTTGCAGCCTCAGTTGTTTGGCCCGCCGACAGGTAATCTGGGCTCGCCGCTGAATTTCGCTCCGCTCTTCGAGCAACGGACCACAGGTGGCGACCTGCCTGCCGTGGGCAATATCTTCATCAATAACGGTGCGTTGGCGCCTAGTTTCATTGCCCAGGTCTTCACCTCAGAAAGCCTGAGCGGTGTCGGTTCCGGCGCAGGTTTCCTGGGCTTCGGAAACGGTGACAGTGGCGTGTTCGGCAGCAGTACATTCTCGACGCTGTTCAGTCGCGATTCGGCTACGGACGCTGCGGCGACAGGTACATCCGCCAGTGGCAGCAGCCGTGGGTTGAGTGATTCTCCGCAAGGGATTCGCGGAGGTTTCGGCGCATTGACGCTGGATCAGCAGCTGCAACTGCTCAAGGACGGCGAGCAAAAACAACTGCATGAACTAGCATGGGCTTTGGGGAAAGCCGGTATCAGTGAAGTTCAGGCCTGAAGCACGGTTTGAATCATGCGCCGGTCAATACCGGCGCTTATAAAAAAGAATGGGTAGTCAGGGGCGGTCGTAGGATGAAAAGAAGTCAGAAGTTGTTCAGCGTCAGCCTGCTGGCGTTGGTAATCAGTGGTTGTGCTGTCACCAGCAAGCCCATCGACCGCAGTGTCAGTGAGCAACGCGCCAAAAGCGATTTACAACAGATGTATAAGGACCAGGAGCCTCTTAATGGTCCCTTGACCTTGCATCAGGCCATGGCCCGCGCAGTCAAATACAACCTTGAAGCACGCCTGAAGATCATGGAAGAGGCCCTGGCCAAGCGTCAGCTGGACCTTGCCAGCTTCGACATGCTGCCGCGCATGGCGCTGTCGGCAGGCTATGCCGGACGCAGCAATATCAGTGCTTCCAGCAGTGAAAGCGTCGAGACAGGCACCCAGTCTCTGGAACCGTCGACTTCTCAGGATCGCAGCCGTCGCGTTGCCGACCTCACCATGGTCTGGAACGTCCTCGACTTCGGCGTCAGCTACATCAGCGCCAAGCAGCAGGGCGATCAGCGTCTGATCGTTCAGGAACGTCGCCGCAAGGTGGTCAATACCATCGTTCAGGACGTTCGTTCGGCTTACTGGCGTGCTGTGGCGGCCGAGCGTCTGCTCAAGCAGATCGACAGCCTGATGGCCCGTGTCGAACAAGCCCAGAGCAATAGCCGGCAGATGAGTGCACAGCGTGTCGGTGACCCGGTACAGGCGCTGAGCTATCAGCGTTCCCTGATCCAGGCGACCCGTCAGCTTGAAGAGCAGCGCAAGGCCTTGTCCCTGGCCAAGACCGAACTGGCAACCCTGATCAACCTGCCACTGGGCAGTGAACTGACCCTGGCGACCCCGGACGACTACTCGATTCCGGAACTCAAGGTCGACATGAGCACCCTGGAGCATGAAGCGCTGACCAGCCGTCCGGAACTGCGCGAGCAGGATTACCAGACCCGCATCAGCTCTGCCGAAACCCGCAAGGCCATGCTGCGCATGCTGCCAGGTCTGGAGTTCTCGGCCGGTGGTCATTACGACAGCAACTCCTTCCTGGTCAACGACAAATGGGCTGACATGGGTGTCAAGGTCACCTGGAACCTGTTCAACGTTGTTTCTGCTCCGGCAGCCATCGACGTGGCCAAGGCGGGTGAAGAAGTCGCTGCGGCGCGTCGTCAGGCCATGTCCATTGCGGTACTGGCACAGCTCTATGTGGCCAACGCCAACTACCGTGAAGCCCTGCGCCAGTTCAAGACCAGCCAGCAGCTGTCGAACATCGACGGTGAAATCGTCGGTCAACTGCGCAATCGCTACAAGGCGGCAGGCATTGGCGAACTGGACCTGATCCAGGGCGAACTCAATACCCTGCAAGCCGACCTGCGTCGTGATCTGGCCTATGCCGACCTGCGTAACGCCTATGGGCAGATCTTCGCCAGTGCCGGTCTCGACCCATTGCCGGAGCAACTGCCTTCGACCGATGTGCAGGTGATTGCTGGAGCCTTGGCTTCCCGTGAGAACCAATGGTCGGCGGGTAATATCGTTCAACCTGTGAAGGCTGCCGAAGCGCCAGCCAAGTAATCGCAGCGACGGCGCACCAGTCGTGCAAAACGATTGCCGGAGCCTTCCGGTCTTTGCCCGCCTGCCTGTAACAGCGGATCTTTCGCTGCTGTTACAGGCTCTGGCGTGTATTGGCGATGCCGCCTGGACCGCGCATTTCAATGCCGGTTACTACGAAGGGCAATGGTCGGGCGTTGCGTTGATATCCGCAGCCGATGCCTTGACCGAACTCTCGCCCGGCACCGGGCACCCTATCCAGCGCGATCCATGGCGCACCGACGAGCGTTGGGCGAGAGCCCTGCGTGACCTTCCCCTGGACATTCGCTGTGCGCGCTTGCTGCGTCTCGGCCCCGGCAGCCGTATTCATGAACACCGCGACTACGATCTGGACGGTCTCGAGGCAGACCGACGTCTGCATATTCCTTTGCTTAGTTCGCCGGACGTGGACTTCATGCTCGACGGGCAACGTATCCCGATGAGTGCGGGCGAATGCTGGTTTCTTGACCTGTCCCGGCCTCACAGTGTCGATAACTGGGGACAAGACGAACGAATTCATCTGGTGCTCGACTGCCGACCGACTGCCTGGCTGGAGCAGCAGATCGAAGCCGGCCTGCCGACAACGCCGCCCGCAGGTCTGGGGCGTGCCGCTGTGGCTTTTGCGAAATTTCGTGCCTTGCTGGAACGCGAACCCCGCCTGTGTCGCCTCTTGCAGGCTGAGCAGGATAGCGAAGCCTTCATCGCTCAAACGCTGGCGCTGGGCGCCGAACATGGCCTGACGTTTGGCCGTGAAGACGTTCGCGCCGCCATGCGTCTGGGCCGCAATCAATGGAACCGGCAATGGACAGCCTGAAAGACTGGCTGCCTATCCGCATCTGGCAGGACGCCGAAGAGTGGCGTGTTGACTGGTGCTGGTTTGGCGACCGCAAACTCGACCAGCCGTTTTTTCGCGATGCCGTGGAGGATGCACTACGGCTGCCGTTCAATCAGGCCTTTCGTCGTGAAACACCGCTGGCGGTGCTGTGCGAATGGCAGATGCCTTCGGTCAAGCCAGCCGCGTTCGTTTACCACGCCTCACGTTGCGGCTCGACCCTGATCGGCCAGATGTTGGCGCAGCTTGACGAAATGATCGTGCTCTCCGAGCCGCCTCCACTGGATGCCTTGCTGCGTGGCGCGCTTGAGCCTGCTGTCCGCTGTGCCGCCTTGCGAGGTCTGCTTGCTGCCTACGGTCAGTCTCGACTCGGCAGTGAGCAATCGCTGGTGGTCAAGCTGGACGCATGGAGCATCGGTGAGTTGCCATTGTTGCACGAGTGCTTCCCCGACGTCCCGTGGATGTTCGTGTATCGCGATCCACTGGAGATCGCCGTCTCCCATATGCGCCGGGCGGGCATACACATGGTGCCGGGGATCATCGGGCCTTGTGCTCTGGACGGGAACAGCCCTGGCGACTCTCGTGAAGACTACATCGCCCAGCGTCTGGGCCGTGTTCTCGATCTTGGCCTTGAATACTGTCGTGCCTTTGGTGGTTTGCCAGTGAACTACCGGGAATTGCCCGAAGCGATGGATGGGCATCTGGCAGAGTTCTTCGGGCTTGATACGGCGCAACGCAACCAGGCGTTGTCAGCCGCGGGTCGACACGCCAAACAACCGACTCAAGCGTTTGTCGCGGACAGCCAGGACAAGCATCGAGAGGCCAGCGACCTGCTCAGGGATCGGGTCGAGTATTGGGCGCGATCGGCTTATGACGCATTGGAAACAGTTCAAGAGTAGGAGCGAATTCATTCGCGAAGCCTTATCTACTGACTCTTCGATACAACCAGCCTGAGAGGCACTGTCAGCGTACCTCCCCAGTTCGGGTCGTAGGCAGCCCGGATGCCCAGCCTCAGTACCCCTTCGTAGGTGTCATCGGGCAAGGGCAGCAAGTTGTCCGAGCGTTCATAGCTCAGTTTCCAATAGATGTTATGGTCCTGACCTGCGCAGGTACCAATCGCGTGTATTGGCCCTTCCCCGGCGCATTCGCCGCGTTTGAGGGTGCCACGCAGCACCACGGGATGAGGCACTCTCTTGTTTCCGACAAGCAGTGTGGTCAGTCTTGTATAGGTTTCTCCCTCAATCGTTTGAAGCCTTGTCGGTCCCTCTTCCTTGCCATAGGCAATCAGCCCAAGGGAATGCTTCAAGGGGGGGACAGGGATGATTCCTTCAATCTTCGGATGGGTGGAAAGCGTCCATTCTGCGGAGTACTGCACGCTGGGCTTGATAGGTTCTGGAAGGTTGAGGTCGGCGATAGCCTGGCGCGCCGTTGCGCTGTAAGGCTGCTCCCATTTATCAAAGAAACTTCGTAAATCCCTGCCGGTTATCCGGCTGGTATTGAGCACGAACCAGTCGATCTTTTTCTCATCAGAGGAGAAGTCGTTGGCATTTTCGCCACGTGCATAAGCAATCCGGAAGTCCCGGGCCAGTTGTGCATGCCAGTCAGGGAATGAGGTGTAAAGTTGTCCGAGCATCAACAGCGTCCTGTCGGCGGGGTTGTCGGGTACTTCAGGCAGGCCGTCCATGGCCAGAAAGCGTCCGACCGCTTCGGGATCGGAGCTGATATAAGCTCCGAATCGTGAATGGCAACGTTCAAAGTTTGCCGTCTTCTTGCCTGTCAGCATTTGGCAGGCTTCCAGTGAAAACAGGTTGTTACTGATTTCGATAAGGTGGGCCCACTTCCAGGACAGTTGATTCTGATGACCATATTCATGCCAGTCTCCCCAGAAACTGGCTATTCGGTCTCCACCAAAATGTATACCGACCAGTCCATTGTAATAGTGGGACATGCAGCAGATGTTGAAACTGGCCTGATACATGGAGAACACCCGTGTATCGAGCGGTTGTTCGGTTTGCCAGGTTAAACCGTTGAACTGGTCATAGCGGGAGGTAATGATCAGGTGTTCCTGCATCATGGCGTCTATATTTTTATCGGCATGCTCCAGAGCGACCGATGCGGGGAAGGCCATGACGGTGCGGCCATTGAACAGGTAGACCTGACCTGAGGGATCAGGTGCTTTCGCAATGGCAGGCCAGTCGTCGGGAGGGGTGATTCCGTAAAGGTATAACGCCGACTTCTTGTGCTCCGGGGATACGTTGATCGTGACAGTCTTACCCCAACTGTTCCAGTTATTCATGTTCTTGCCCGTGTCGACACAGGCCAGCATCAACAGGCCAGAAACAGTAGCTTTATAGATATAGCTGGAGTTACTGTTCAATATCCTGCCATTGGTTTCAGCCGTTCCATAAGGTTTGTCAAAGTTGGGGAATGTATGGGCTGAGCAGCGTGTCAGCAGGCTGGGGTAGCTCTTTACGTCAAGGGTGATGATGTCACCCTCGGCCAGATAAACATGGGTGGGTATATAGATATTTCTGCGTTGCCAGCCGCCAGTGCGGCGCATTTCATTTTCCTGCTCTTCAAGGACGGGGACGTTATAAACATTGTCTCCGCCTCCATAGATTTCGCCGATACGCAATCTCCACACCAGCAGGTCAGGCAGGACGCCAAGTGTAGAAGAGGCCGTGTCCGCTCTTTTCTCGGCCCTGACCGAAGGCATCAGTGTTTCTTTATCATCATAAATGGCTTCTTCAGTGGCATTGGCAGTAATAGCGAGCAGTGAAATGAATAAGACCCACAGTGATTGAATGCAGCGTTGAATGGTTTTATCGGTGGGGCGAATAGGCAGGCCGTTCATTATTCCGTTCCTTGTTATAAGACTTCCTTGTCACGTTGTAGTTTAGTGTGTCGATCCGGGCGGCAAGCCGTATGTGTATACCGTTTAGGGATACAGGCCAGGCTATATAGGCTTGTCGGGCATACGTGTTCGCGAATGAGTGCTCCCGTTGGCCAACGCTCATTCATTACTCCAGCCGTAATGATTTTGCTCGCTGCTTGATTGATGCTCCCCACCCTTCGCTCCTAAGGTGACCCACGACAGCGAAATCGTGGAGTGATCATGACAACAACAATGAACCCCGACGCGCGCTGGTCGCGTCGTCGCAGTGAGAAACAGCGGCGGCTCGAACAGGTGCGAGCGCTCGCCGATGGTGTGGTGCTGCCCACCGACAGGATCGTCGCGGCGCTGGAAGCCTTGCTGGTTTCCGGGGACCGGGTGGTGCTGGAAGGCAACAACCAGAAACAGGCGGACTTTCTTTCCCGGGCGCTGACCCAGGTCGATCCGGCCAAGGTCCACGATCTGCACATGATCATGCCCAGTGTCGGGCGCGCCGAGCATCTGGATCTTTTCGAGCAGGGCATCGCCCGCAAGCTGGACTTCTCCTTTGCCGGTACACAAAGCCTGCGCATCAGCCAGTTGCTGGAAGACGGGCTGCTGGAAATCGGTGCCATCCACACTTATATCGAACTGTATTCGCGACTGGTGGTGGACCTGATCCCCAACGTGGTGCTGGCCGCCGGTTTCATGGCCGACCGTGCCGGGAATATCTACACCGGTCCGAGTACCGAAGACACTCCGGCCCTGATCGAGCCCGCGGCCTTCAGCGATGGCATCGTCATCGTGCAGGTCAACCAGTTGGTGGATGATGTCAGCGAGTTGCCGCGTGTGGACATCCCGGCTTCCTGGGTCGATTTCGTGGTGGTGGCTGACAAGCCGTTCTATATCGAGCCGCTGTTCACCCGCGATCCGCGCCATATCAAGCCGGTGCATGTGCTCATGGCGATGATGGCAATCCGTGGCATCTACGAGAAACACAACGTCCAGTCGCTGAACCACGGCATTGGTTTCAACACCGCCGCCATCGAACTGATTCTGCCCACCTACGGTGAGTCTCTGGGACTCAAGGGCAAGATCTGTCGCAACTGGACCCTCAATCCACACCCGACCCTGATTCCGGCCATCGAAAGTGGCTGGGTCGAAAGCGTGCATTGCTTCGGCACCGAACTGGGCATGGAGAACTACATTGCTGCCCGGCCTGATGTGTTCTTTACCGGTCGCGATGGCTCGCTGCGTTCCAACCGCCAATTGTGCCAACTGGCCGGGCAGTATGCGGTGGACCTGTTCATCGGTGCGACCCTGCAGGTCGATGGCGACGGGCACTCCTCGACGGTAACGAGAGGGCGGCTGGCCGGGTTCGGGGGCGCGCCGAACATGGGCCATGACCCGCGCGGTCGTCGCCATGGAACGCCGGCCTGGCTCGATATGCGTCAGCAGAGCGGTGATGCGCCGGAGGCTTATCTGGAACGTGGCAAGAAACTGGTGGTGCAGATGGTCGAGACGTTCCAGGAAGGGGGCAAACCCACCTTCGTCGAAACCCTCGATGCCGTGGACGTGGCGAAGAAAAGCGGCATGCCGCTGGCACCGATCATGATCTATGGCGATGACGTCACTCACCTGCTCACTGAAGAAGGCATCGCTTATCTGTACAAGGCGCGCAGCCTGGAAGAGCGTCAGGCCATGATCGCTGCCGTGGCCGGTGTGACGGCCATTGGCCTGCGCCATAACCCCAAAGACACTGCCCGCATGCGCCGTGAAGGCCTGATCGCCTTGCCCGAGGACCTGGGCATTCGTCGCACCGACGCCAGCCGTGAATTGCTGGCAGCCAAGAGCATTGCCGAGCTGGTCCAGTGGTCCGGTGGCCTGTACAACCCGCCTGCGAAATTCAGGAGTTGGTGATGCGTGCATTCAAACTGGATTCGCCGCCTCTCTCTCTGGCCGCACAACTGGCCGACCTGGCTGTGGATGCCTTGATCGACGAGGTCGATCTGTCACCCAAGCCAGCCCTGGTCGATCGACGCGGCAGTGGGGCACACACCGATCTGCACCTGGGCCTGATGCACGCCTCGGCCTTGTCGTTGTGGCCGACGTTCAAGGAAATGGCCGATGCCGCTCTGGCGTTCGGTGAGGTGGGCCAGCCTTTGCGTGAAGCCCTGGGCAGCCTCGGGCGTGCAGGTGAGGCGGACATGCTGCGCACCACGGGTGGCGTGAATACCCATCGCGGCGCGATCTGGGCCTTGGGCCTGTTGGTGGCGGCTGCGGCACTGGAGCCTGAGCACTGCACGCCAGCGGCGCTGTGTCTGCGGGCGGCGCGTCTGGCGTTGATCGAAGATCGGCATGCCATCGCCCAGCCCAGCCATGGCCGTGAAGTCGCCCGGCGCTATGGCGCCATGGGGGCTCGTGAACAGGCGCAACTGGGCTTTCCGGCGGTGACCCGCTTTGGCCTGCCACAACTGCAACACAGTCGCGCTTCGGGCAGTGGCGAGCAGAACGCCCGGCTGGATGCCTTGCTGGCGATCATGACCACGCTGGCGGACACCTGCGTATTGCACCGCTCCGGGATGACCGGTCTTGAAGCCATGCAGCGAGGCGCGCAGCGGGTGCTGGATGCCGGTGGAAGCGCCAGCCTGGCAGGGCGCCGCTATCTTCAGGAGCTGGATCGGCATCTGTTGAGCCTCAATGCCTCTCCCGGCGGCGCAGCCGATCTGCTTGCCGCCTGCCTGTTCATCGATGGCCTAGAGCCTGTACTCGGCCATCCTTCGAGGAGTCTTTGATCATGGAAACCCTGTCTTTTGAATTTCCTGCCGGGCAGCCGCCAGCAGGTCGTGCGCTGGTGGGCTGTGTCGGTTCGGGTGATCTGGAGGTGCTGCTGGAACCGGGCGTGCCGGGCAAGTTGTCGATCCAGGTGGTGACCTCGGTCAATGGGGCATCGGCGCGCTGGCAACACCTGTTCGAGCGCATGTTCGAGGGCCAGACACCGCCAGCCCTGAGCATCGACATTCATGACTTCGGTGCGACACCGGGCGTTGTACGCCTGCGCCTGGAGCAAGGTTTCGAGGAGATCGGCCATGACTGATACCGCCCGGCTGTTGAACCAGCACAGTTTTATCGAACTGGGTGCCCGTCAGCGTGCCCGTGCCCTGCTGGACGCGGGCAGTTTTCGCGAGCTGCTCGATCCGTTTGCCCGTGTCATGTCGCCTTGGCTGGCCCGTCAGGGCGTCGTGCCGCAGGCCGACGATGGTGTGGTGGTCGCCAAAGGGACTCTCGATGGCAAGCCTGTGGTGATCGCGGCCATTGAAGGCGCATTTCAGGGCGGCAGCCTGGGTGAAGTGGGCGGCGCGAAAATGGCCGGTGCGCTGGAGCTGGCCGCCGAGGATAACCGCAAAGGCATCCCGACCGCCGCGATCCTGCTGCTGGAAACCGGTGGCGTGCGCTTGCAGGAAGCCAATCTGGGCCTGGCTGCGATTGCCGAGATTCATGCGGCGATTGTCGATCTGCGCCAGTACCAGCCGGTGATCGGCGTGGTGGCGGGGAGTGTGGGCTGCTTCGGTGGCATGTCCATCGCGGCGGGACTGTGCAGTTATCTGATGGTGACCCAGGAAGCGCGTCTTGGATTGAACGGGCCGCAGGTCATCGAACAGGAAGCGGGTATCGAAGAATACGACTCTCGTGACCGGCCCTTTATCTGGAGCCTCACCGGTGGCGAGCAACGTTTTGCCACTGACATGGTGGACGGTTTTGCCGCTGACGATGTGGCGGACATCCGGCAGCAGGTCAGCGACTGGCTGGGGCAAGGTGTGCCCGCCGAGCACCGCAGCAGCCAATACGACCTGTTCTTGCAGCGACTTTCTCGTCTGGATACCACGCCGCAGATCGACCCGCAGACGGTGCGTCACCTCTATCAAGGAGCCAAGTCATGAGTGATTCTCCACGTGGCCTGAACTGGTTCAACGCCTTGGCTGTCGGGGCAAGGGAAGTGGTGGGCTTGCCCGCCTCGGTAAAAGCGGCGGACGGTACGTTGGGTGAACAGCCAGTACGTTTCCTGGCGGTGGTGACGGATGCGCACAACCGTTTTCCTCGGGCCCGTCAGGGTGAAGTCGGCCTGCTGGAAGGCTGGAGCCTGGCCAGGGCGGTGGACGATGCCATCGAGCTGGACCGGCAGAGTGAACACAAGCGCGCCTTGATTGCCATCGTCGATGTCCCGAGCCAGGCCTATGGCCGACGCGAAGAAGCGCTGGGCATTCATCAGGCGCTGGCCGGTGCCGTGGACAGTTACGCCCGCGCTCGTCTGGCCGGGCATCCGGTGATTGCGTTGCTGGTGGGCAAGGCCATGTCCGGTGCGTTTCTGGCCCATGGTTATCAGGCCAATCGCCTGATTGCCCTGCGTGATCCGGGCGTCATGGTGCATGCCATGGGCAAGGCTTCCGCTGCCCGCGTGACCCTGCGCAGTGTCGAAGAACTGGAAAAACTCGCGGCCAGTATCCCGCCCATGGCGTATGACATCGACAACTACGCCAGCCTTGGCCTGCTGTGGGAAACCCTGACAGTCAGCCAGATCGAACAACCTGTTGTAGAAGACCTTGCACGGGTGCAGAGCGTCTTGAACAGTGCCATCAAGGATGTGCTGGCGACCGGCAATGACTTGAGCAGCCGTCTGGGAGCCAGCCATCGTGCAGCGTCCTCGACAGTCCGTCAGTTGTTGCGGGCCCAGTGGTCATGACGATTCCGCTGGCGGTGCTGCCCCATGACCTGTTGTGGGGCTTGCGCCTGTCCGACCTGGCTGCGGATGCGCCCGACTGGGTGGTTGAAGTGATCAGCCAGGGTCAGCCGGTCGTGGTGCGACGGGCATCGATGCCGGCAGGGCAGGTGGCGGTGGGTGTGCGCGGTCCGCATCGCGAGCAGCGTTATGCCACGACGATGGCGGCTTCTGCCATTGAGCGTCGTGTGCGACCCGAGCAACTGACGCACTCTGGCAGTGTGAACATCAAACAATGGCCTGCGCTGGAAGCCCTGCGCCAGGTCCGGCCAGTGATGGAAGTGCTGGGGCTGGACTGGGGCGTGGCTGGCAGTGCGGGGTTTGAACTGGCCAGCGGTTTTGCCGCGTTGCATCCGGGCAGCGATCTGGATCTGATCCTGCGTACGCCAGACTTTGTGAGCCGCCGCTGGGCTGCTGAATTGGTCGAGGCGCTGGAAAACGCCGTCTGCCGGGTCGATGTCCAGTTGCAACTGGCCGATGGTGCAGTGGCGTTGCGCGAATGGGCCGGGACATCCCGTCAGGTTCTGTTCAAGCGTTCGTCCGGTGCGCGTCTGGTCAGTAATCCATGGCATCAGCCCAGGATGTGCGCATGAGCAGCTTCTGGGTTTTTCCCGGTCAGGGTGCGCAACAGGCTGGCATGTTGCACCAGTTGCCGGATTCGTCCGTGGTGCAAGGCTGCCTGCGTGAGGCCGCCGAGGTTCTGGGTGAGGACGTTCTGGCGCTGGACAGCATGTCTGCGCTGCAATCGACCCGTTCCGTTCAGCTTTGCCTGTTGATCGCCGGAGTGGCCTGTGCCCGCATGTTGCAGCAGCACGGCGGTAGACCCGATTACGTGGCGGGGTTGTCGATCGGTGCCTATCCGGCTGCGGTCATGGCTGGAGCCCTGGCTTTCGAGGATGCGCTTGGGCTGGTAGCTCTGCGCGGAGAACTGATGCAGAACGCCTATCCCGAAGGTTACGGCATGACGGCCATTATCGGGCTGGATCAGGCGAGCATCGAGGCCGCGATTACCCGGATTCACAGCCAGGCAACGCCCGTGTTCCTGGCCAATATCAATGCCGAGAACCAATGCGTCATTGCGGGCAGTCTTCCGGCGATGGAGCAGGTCGGGCTGTTGGCCAGAATCGCGGGTGCTGCGACCGTCAAGCGTCTGGCCGTGAGCGTTCCGTCCCATTGCGCCTTGCTTGAAAAGCCGGCACAAGCATTGGCCGATGCCTTTGCCAGCGTCCGGCTTGAGGTGCCGAAGGTGCGTTACCTCAGCGGCAGCACTGCACGCCCGATCCTGAATGTTGAAAAACTGCGGGATGATCTGGCCTTCAACATGTGCCGGGTCATCGACTGGCGCAGCACGGTGCAGACCGCTTATGAGCGGGGTGTGCGCCTGCAGATCGAATTGCCACCCGGCATTGTCCTGACGGGGCTGGCGCGCAAGGTGTTCGAGCAAGGAACGGCAGTGGCCTTTCAAGGCGCTCGCCTGGACAGTCTGGTCGCGTTGTCGCGTGAGGAGGGAACCCGCCACCCATAGAGACTGAGTGCAGTGCTGCGAAGGACAAAAACAACAACTTCGGCAACGCAATTGAGGAATAACAACAATGATTATCTACGGTGTGGCTTTGCTGGCTATTTGCACCCTCGCGGGGGTGATTCTCGGTGATCTGCTCGGCGTTCTGCTGGGCGTCAAATCCAACGTGGGCGGTGTCGGGATCGCCATGATCCTGTTGATCTGTGCCCGTCTCTGGATGCAGAAGCACGGTGGCATGACCAAGGATTGTGAAATGGGCGTCGGCTTCTGGGGGGCGATGTACATTCCGGTCGTGGTGGCCATGGCGGCCCAGCAGAATGTGGTGACCGCCCTGAAAGGCGGGCCTGTCGCCGTGCTGGCGGCCATCGGCTCGGTGGTGCTGTGTGCCGTCACCATCACGTTGATCAGCCGTACCAACAGAGGTGCACCGCTGCCCAAGGAAGAGCCGGTCGTGATCCCGAATGCAACACCGGCAGGAGGTCGCTGACATGTGGGCAATCATCGAGAAAGGACTTGAACACAACGGCCTGATTACAGCGTTCGCCTTCGTGGGCGTCATCATGTGGATTTCGGTGATCCTGTCCAAAAGGCTGACCTTCGGACGGGTGCATGGCTCGGCCATTGCGATTGTCATCGGCCTGATCCTGGCCTGGGTGGGAGGCACCTTGACCGGCGGGCAGAAAGGCCTGGCCGATCTGGCGCTGTTCTCCGGTATCGGCCTGATGGGCGGCGCGATGCTGCGGGACTTCGCCATTGTCGCCACGGCGTTCGAGGTGCAGGCCACCGAGGCACGCAAGGCCGGGATGATCGGTGCGGTGGCCTTGTTTCTGGGCACCATTCTGCCGTTCATTGTGGGGGCCAGCGTGGCTTGGGTATTCGGCTACCGAGATGCTGTCAGCATGACCACCATCGGCGCGGGCGCGGTCACCTACATTGTTGGCCCAGTGACGGGGGCTGCGCTCGGGGCGACCTCGGATGTGATGGCCTTGTCCATCGCCACCGGTTTGATCAAGGCGATTCTGGTGATGGTCGGCACTCCCATGGCCGCGCGCTGGATGGGGCTGGACAACCCGCGTTCTGCGATGGTGTTCGGCGGGCTGGCCGGGACGGTCAGCGGTGTGACGGCAGGGCTTGCCGCCACGGATCGGCGTCTGGTGCCTTATGGGGCGTTGACGGCCACTTTCCACACCGGACTTGGCTGCCTGCTGGGGCCGTCGTTGCTGTATTTCATTGTTCGCGGGATCGTTGGTTAAGCGGGTACTGCTGCGTGAATGAACTCGCCTGGAGCGGGTTCATTCGCGAGGAGAGGGCTGTCCTGTCGCCAGGGCAGCGAGGGCTTGCAGGGTTTCTTCGACACTGCCGAACACCCGGTCCACTTCCGGCAACGCGGGGCGCTTCAACACCAGCACAGGCACTCGCAACTCACGGGCCACCTCCAGCTTGGGTTCGGTGGCCTGGCTGCCGCTGTTCTTGCTGATCAGTACATCGATCTGCCGTTGCTGGAACAGGGCGCGTTCGTCTTTCAGGTGAAAGGGGCCGCGAGCACCGATCACTTCACAGCGTTCGTTGCCGGGGTAAGGGTCCAGGGCGCGGAGGGTCCAGAACTGGTGTCCGGGGATCTCGTGCAGGTGTTGCAAGGGTTCGCGGCCCAGGGTGAAGAGCGGGCGTTTGAAGGGCTGCAAGGCCGTTGTCAGTTCAGCCCAGTCCGCCACTTCGCGCCAGTCATCGTCCGGGCCTGGCTGCCATGTGGGGCGGCGCAGTGCCCAGCACTCGATACCCGACAGCCCCGTCGCGACGGCCGCATTGCGGCTGATCTGCGCGGCATAGGGGTGTGTAGCATCCAGAAGCAGGTCGACACCCTGTTCACGGATGAATAGAGCCAGACCTTCTGCACCACCGTAACCGCCGACCTTGAGCTGGCAGTTCAGGTCCGTTGGCACGCGGCCTACGCCAGCGAGGCTGTAGATATGCTCCGGCCCCAGGGTTCGGGCAATGGCCAGTGCTTCGGTCACGCCACCGAGCAGCAAAATGCGTTTCATGCGCTGACTCCGGCCCGGCCGACAATGCCGCCCTGGCGATCGATGGCGAAGACTTCCACCTGCACCTGCGCGGGCACCACACTGCGTGCGAAGTCCAGCGCATGCTGGCAGACGGCGTCCCCCAAGGGCACGCCTGCCGCCGAGCACATGGCCAGTGCCTGCTGGCTGGTATTGGCGCTGCGGATGGCGTTTTGCAGTTCAGGGGCTGCGCCCACATCGGCGGCCCATTGCGCCAGTTGCGGCAGGTCGATGCTGGAATGACGGCTGTGCAGGTCCATATGACCGGCGGCCAGTTTGCTGATCTTGCCGAAGCCGCCACACAGGCTCAGCTTATCCACAGGCACCTTGCGCAGGTGCTTGAGCACGGCTCCCACGAAATCGCCCATTTCGATCAGGGCGATTTCCGGCAGGTTGTAGACACGGCGCATGGTGTCCTCGCTGGCGTTGCCGGTGCAGGCGGCGATATGCAGGTAACCATTGGTCCTGGCGACGTCGATGCCTTGATGGATGGACGCGATGTACGCCGCGCAGGAGAACGGCCGGACGATGCCGCTGGTGCCCAGAATCGACAGCCCGCCGAGAATGCCCAGGCGCGGGTTCATGGTTTTCAGCGCCAGGGCTTCACCGCCCTCGACCCCTACCGTGACCTCGAAGCCGCCTGCATAGCCCATCTCCTGTGCCAGCCCCGACAAATGCTCGGTCATCATGCGGCGTGGCACCGGGTTGATCGCAGGCTCACCGACATTCAGGACCAGACCGGGTCGCGTGACCGTCCCGACTCCCGAACCGGCGACAAAACGCACGCCCGGCAGCGGGTCTAGCCGTACGCGGGCAAAGACCAGCGCGCCGTGCGTCACATCTGGATCATCCCCGGCATCCTTGATCGTTGCGGCTTCCGCGCCATCTTCGACAAGTCGGCAGAATTCCAGACGCATCTGCACCTGTTTACCCTTGGGCAGCACGATCTGCACCGCATCGTTGATCTGCCCGCCCAGCAAAAGACGCGCTGCGGCCAGGCTGGTGGCCGTGGCGCAACTGCCGGTGGTCAGGCCGCTGCGCAGGGGGGCAGGTTGTTCGGCGGTCTCTTCGCGCATCAGGGTTTGACCACATCCAGCAACGTGATGGGCAGCGCCTGACGCCAGGTGTCGAACTCGCCAAGGGGTTTGGCGTGGGCCACATGGATACGGGTCAGTTCGCCGCCATGCTGTTCGCGCCAGGCCATCAGCGTGGCTTCGCTTTGCAGGGTCACGGCATTGGCGACCAGTCGACCACCGGAGCGCAGCCGCTTCCAGCAGGCCTCCAGCACGCCGGGGCGCGTCACGCCGCCTCCGATGAAGATGGCATCAGGGGTTTCCAGGCCGTCGAGCGCTTCGGGCGCAGTGCCGCGCACCAGTTGCAGACCGGGCACGCCCAGCGCATCGCGGTTGAACTCGATCAGATGCTGGCGGCCTTCATCGGCTTCGATGGCCAGGGTGCGGCAGGTGGGGTGGGCGCGCATCCACTCGATACCGATGGAGCCACACCCTGCGCCGACATCCCAGAGCAGTGCTCCGGGGACGGGGGCCAGACGCGCCAGGGTCATGGCTCTCACATCGCGCTTGGTGAGCTGGCCGTCATGCTCGAACGCGTCGTCCGGCAAGCCTGCCAGGGTACTCAGGCGCAGTGCATGGGCGTCGGCACGGCAGTCGATGGCCACCAGATTCAGCGCGGCGATTTCCGGGCTGCCCCATTCGCTGGCGAGCCCGTCGATGAGTCGTTCGGTTTCACCGCCCAGATGCTCAAGCACGGTCATGAGGCTCGGGCCGAAGCCCCGCTCACGCAAAAGCCCGGCAATTGCGGCCGGGCTACTGCCATCGTTGCTCAGCACCAGCAGACGTACGCCATGGTGAAACTGAGCGTTCAAGGCGGCCAGGGGGCGGGCGACCACCGAAAGGGTGACGACTTCCTGCAAGGGCCAGCCCAGACGTGCGGCAGCGAGGGAGTAGGACGAAGGTGCAGAAATGACGCGCATCTCTTCGACGGCCACCGCGCGTGCGAGGCTGGCACCGACCCCAAACAGCATCGGGTCGCCGCTGGCCAGTACGCAGACTTCGGCTCCGCGCTGCTCAAGGACAGGGTTCAGGGAAAACGGGCTGGGCCAGGCACGACGTTCTGCGCCAATGCAACGCGGCAGCAAGGCGAGCTGACGAGGGCTGCCAAACACCTGATCGGCGTGCAGCAGCGCATGCCGGGCGTTCTTGCCCAGGCCCTTGTAACCGTCTTCTCCGATTCCCACGACTGTCAGCCACGGCGACATGTACATCCCCTGATCCTAAACTTCCGACAGAGCGTCTTTTCATGCCTGCGGACAAAGCAGGCATAATACCGCGCCCGATAGGCACATGTGCCTATTGAAACGGTAACCGGGTTCCAGAAAGTCCAGATCGGGTGATCCATTGAACGAGCCGAAGTACGCTCGCAAGTCCTCCATAACCATTCGCCCCTCGGCCTGTCCGGGGTTGCTGCGTATCGTCCCGGCGCTGGATGGCGGAATCTGCCGCATCAAGCTGGCCGGTGGCGTGATCGACAGCGTCCAGGCGTTGGCGGTGGCGCAGGCGGCGAGCATCTATGCGCAGGGCGTGATCGAGGCGACCAACCGTTCCAACCTGCAGATTCGCGGGATCGGTGCCGATCATGACGGGCTGATCCAGTCGCTGATGGGCGCGGGTCTTGGCCCGGCCAACCCCGACAGTGACGATGTGCGTAACCTGATGCTCAGCCCCACCTCCGGGCTGGACCCGCACATGCTGTTCGACACCCGGCCATTGGCCGCACAGATTCTGGCGTCGCTGGAGACGCATGCACGCTTCCATGAATTGTCGCCCAAGTTCGCCCTGTCACTGGATGGCGGCGAGGCGCTGGTCATGCTGGAACACCCGCATGACCTGTGGCTGTCGGCGTTGGTTGTGGACGGCGACGTGATGCTGGCCTTTGGATTGGCGGGCTGCCCGGCCCGTGACCGGCCTCTGGCGGCAGTGCCTCTGGCGCATGGGCATGAACTGGTCATTGCTTTGCTGGAACTGTTTCTGGACCTGGCCCGGCCTGATCAGGTTCGCATGCGTCATTTGCTGGCTGAAATACCCGTGGCAGAGCTGCTGAAACAGTTGTCGCCGCGCTTGAGCGTTGCGCTACGGGTTGATCAAAAAGTAACCGGCTGGCAACGTCCGGCAAACGGCGACAATCGTCATGTGGGCATTTATCCACAGGTTCAACCGGGTCTGGTGTCCGTAGGGGGCGTCGTGCCATTGGGGCGTCTGGATTCCACGCTGCTGACGACCGTGGCCCGACTGGCTGCCGACAAGGGCGACGGCACCTTGCGCCTGACCCCTTGGCAAAGCCTGCTGTTGCCGAATGTGGCTATCGACGATGCCCAGGATGTCATGGAGGCCATGCAGAGCGCAGGCCTGATCTGTTCAAGCGAGCAACCCCTGGCCCGCATCGTGGCCTGCACCGGTTCGGCCGGTTGCGGCAAGGGGCTTGCCGATACCAAGGCCGATGCATTGCTGCTGGCCGAGCAATTGCCTTCACGCGAGGCGGCGCACCTGACCGGGTGCGGACGCTCCTGTGCGGCGGCGCATGTTGCGCCCGTGACCTTGCTGGCGGTTTCGCCCGGTCACTACGACCTCTATTTTCGCGATGCAGCACACCCCGGTTTCGGCGTGTTGCGTGCGCGTGACCTCACTATTGAAGCAGTCGGTGCGCAGTTGGCCGCCGACTCACGGAGCTGTTCTGCATGATTGATTACATCCGCGATGGTCAGGAGATTTATCGCAACTCCTTCTCGATCATTCGCGCCGAAGCGCGTCTGGATACCATTCCGGCCGATCTGGAAAAGCTCGCCGTGCGCGTGATTCATGCCTGCGGCATGGTCGAGGTCATCGAAGACCTGCGTTTCTCGCCGGGTGCCGGCACAGCCGGACGCAATGCGCTGGCAGCGGGTGCGCCGATTCTCTGCGATGCGCGCATGGTGTCGGAAGGCATCACACGCTCTCGCTTGCCAGCCAATAACCAGATCATCTGCACCCTGCACGATGAAGGCGTGCCTGAGATGGCCCGTGAGCTGGGCAATACCCGCTCCGCTGTGGCGCTGGAACTGTGGCGTCCACACCTGGAAGGCAGTGTGGTGGTGATCGGCAATGCGCCGACGGCGTTGTTCTATCTGCTGGAAATGCTCGATGCAGGTGCCCCGAAACCAGCCTTGATCCTTGGCTTCCCGGTGGGCTTTGTGGGCGCGGCCGAGTCCAAGGCCATGCTGGCTGCCGACAGCCGCGGCGTGCCTTTTGTCATCATGCAAGGCCGTCGTGGCGGCAGTGCCATGGCGGTGGCCGCCGTCAACGCGCTGGCGACGGAGATCGAATGATGCAGGCTCGTGGTCGATTGATTGGCCTGGGTGTCGGCCCCGGCGACCCGGAACTGATTACCCTCAAGGCGTTGCGCCTGTTGCGCGAGTCACCGGTGGTGGCTTACTTCGTGGCCAAGGGCAAGAAAGGCAATGCGTTCGGTATCATCGAGGGCCATTTGCAGGACGCCCAGACGCTGATGCCACTGGTGTATCCGGTGACCACCGAGGCGCTGCCCGCGCCGCTGTCCTACGAGCAGGTCATCAGCGACTTCTATGACGAAGCCAGCCTCGATGTTGCGGCTCATCTGGATGCCGGGCGCGATGTGGCAGTGATCTGTGAAGGCGATCCGTTCTTCTATGGCTCTTACATGTACCTGCACGATCGTCTGGCCGAGCGTTATGAGGCTCAGGTGATTCCGGGGGTGTGCTCGATGCTCGGTGGCGCCTCCGTGCTGGGCGCGCCGCTGGTATATCGCAACCAGAGCCTGTCGGTCTTGTCCGGTGTGCTGCCCCACGACGAACTCAAGCGCAAGCTGGCCGACGCCGATGCGGCGGTCATCATGAAGCTGGGTCGCAATTTTCCCAAGGTGCGGGATGTGCTGGCAGAACTTGGCATGGACGGGCGCGCGTTGTATGTCGAGCGCGCCACCATGGCCAATCAGAAGATCGTGCCGCTGGATCAGGTCGACCCCATGTCGTCGCCTTACTTCTCGCTGATCATTGTCCCGGGTGAAAGGTGGCAAGGCTGATGGCTCATAACATTCCGGCCATCGTTATCCTGGGTAACGGCAGTCTGGCCACGGCACGACGCATTCAACAGCTTTATCCGGGCTCTCTGATTCATGGCCTTGTTGATCGGGTGCAAGGTGCCGACCTCACATACACCGAGTTTGGCACGACCCTGCGCCAGCTCTATCAACAGAACACGCCGATCATTGCCTTGTGCGCGGCGGGTATCGTGATTCGTACGCTGGCGGCGCTGCTGCTGGAAAAGGGGGCGGAGCCCGCCGTGCTGGCCGTGGCCGAGGATGGCAGCGCTGTCGTGCCGCTGCTCGGCGGTCTGGGTGGGGTCAATGTCATGGCGCGGGAAATAGCGACCGGCCTTGGCATCGCACCGGCCATCACCACCAGTGGTGAGCTGCGTTTCGGCACCTGCCTGCTCAACCCGCCCACCGGCTATACCCTGGGTGATCTGGAACTGGGCAAACGTTTCGTTTCCGACCTGCTGTCCGGCGAGCGTGTCCGTGTCGAAGGCGAGGCACCCTGGCTGGCCCAGGCGCAATTGCTCGAAGACCCACAGGCCTATCTGGCGATTCATGTGGGCTGTGTCGATCGGGAGCCGTCTGCCAACGAGTTGCTGATCTATTCACGCAGCGTGCTGGTTGCAATCAGTGAAGCCGGACCCGAACTGGCCCGCAGCATCCGTGTTGCTTTGGGCGAAGCGAAAGTCGCCGTGCAGTCCCTGGCCTGTCTGGTGGCCGACGATACCCTGATGAGCAATGCACATCTGCATCAGGCCGCTGCCGATCTGGGTGTGCCTGTGCGTTTCCTCAAGGGCGAATCGGCCTGCGACATGGCTACACAGGCCGTACCGCAGTTATTGCCACCCATCCGCGTCAATGAAGGTATGGCCATTGCCGTGGCCCGAGAGCCACTGGATGTTCAGCAGATCGGCCGCGCACGTGGTCGGCTCGCGGTTATCGGTCTGGGCCCCGGGGCTGCCGAGTTCATGGTGCCAGCGGTCAAGGCCGAGCTGGCACGTGCCAATGACGTGCTGGGTTATGAAACCTACGTGCGCATGGCCGGACCGTTCCGTGCCGGCCAGGTGCTGCATTGCACTGACAACCGTGAAGAAATGATGCGAGCCCGTCATGCGTTTGAACTGGCGGCCCAAGGGCGTTCGGTGGTTGTGGTGTCGTCGGGCGATCCGGGCGTGTTTGCCATGGCCGCTGCCGTACTCGAAGCGTTGCATGACTCCAGCAACCCCGAATGGCATGCCGTGGAGCTGGAAATCCTGCCGGGTGTGTCCGCGTCCCTGGCAACCGCTGCGCAGGCGGGGGCGCCGCTGGGGCATGACTTCTGTGTCATGTCGCTGTCGGACAACCTCAAGCCCTGGGATGTGATTGAAAAGCGCCTGGACCTCGCGTCTCAGGCCGACCTGGCGCTGGCGTTCTACAACCCCATCTCTCGTTCTCGCCCCTGGCAACTGGGCAGGGCGCTGGAAATCGTGCGTCAGCACCGAACGCCTGAAACACCCGTCACACTGGGGCGCGATATCGGTCGACCGGGGCAGACCCTGCGCGTGATGACGCTGGGCGAGCTGACCCCTGAGCAGGTGGATATGCGCACCATGGTGCTTGTCGGTTCATCCACGACCTGCACGTTTCCTCGCAATGAAGGCGGAAGCTGGGTGTATACGCCCCGCTGGTATGGAGAGAAACCGGCGACATGATGAAGGGTATGCGTCCGATGTAGGTTTTGATTATGTGAGAAAAGTCCCGACTCTAGCGGAATATAGCCGTGATGGGGTGAGGACTTTTTTCCATGGTTTAGATGCGGTTTTAAATATATTTGTTGTCTTCATGTAGTCCATTTCCTTTCTTTGTTTATGACTTTTTCAAAGTCTTTGTATTTTCAAGGGAAATATATAGGCTGCTGCTTTCATGTCTCGCTGATGTGTTTTTTGGAAAACTCATGAAATCAATATTTGATTGAGTTTTGGATCGCATTTGGTGAGTCGTTGTTTCTTTGAGGTTTCGCTAGTCTTTGTCCTGTCCATGAGGATATGAATATTTAAAGGATTAGACAGATATGAAACCAGAAACAGCAATGAATGAAATGGCACGCCTGGACTACATCGAGAAATGTGAACTTTCTGACTGTACGCATTCGCTGGCCGAACATACTGAGGCGATGAAGGCGCGCCTGATGTCCGTCGATAAGCCTGCGGTCCCTGCCGAACCGCAAGGTGCGGTCGTGGCTGGCAGCCTGATTGCCTTTACCGAAGGCGTGTCCCGCCAGAACAAGGACGATGTGATGGACTCCTTTCTGTTTGCCACGCTGGTTGCAAACAAGGCGTTCAACCCTGAGGCGCAGACTCAACTCTGGTACAGCAAGTACAACGAAGTGCTGTCCACGCTTGGCTGGCTTTCTACTCACTGGAATTACGCCCGCTACGAAACGACCCAGCAAACCTTCTCCATGGATCAGGTGGGGCTTGAGATCATTGGCTCGGCCATTGCTGCTGCGGCATTACCGGGACCGACTTCTGCTGCGATGCTCAAGGTTGCCGGTGATGCAATTGTTGCACTCAAGTCCAGGGAAAAACCGTTGAACCTGTTTGAAAGGCAGGTCAAGACGCACAAGGGAGGCAGTTTCCGTATTGGAGCCTGTAGTGAGTCTTCCGATGGCTTTGTGAATGTGGGATTGGGGGCGGTCAACTTCAACTCCCGCATCGATGTCACCAATGTTCTTTTCTGGGAATGGAACACTGTGGACGTCAGCACTTATCAGGGCAAGAACAGTCTGGTTCTCAATTCCAATATCTACAAGCGTCATCGTGGGCTTATTCAGGATCGCTTGGGCAATAACGCCAAGCGGGCTATTGAAGAGTTCGAGATCTGAGTGTTTGTGGAGGTGCTTGTCACCTCCACTTCTTGAATAAAAGGAAGTATTCATGAACGCCGAACTCAGTGAGGCCATTGTCAATGGCCGTTGTCTGATCTTCTTTGAAGATCGCCATGTCATTCAGAAACAGGATGTACTGGATTCACTGTTATATGCGCAACTGGCAGCATCCCGAAAGTATCCCCGCAAGAAGGTCGATTTCGACAAGTGGAGAGAAACCTGGCTCGCTGCCGCGTTGCGTTTTGGCTGGGTGTTAAACGCCAGTGAGCGTATCAGTCAGCGTCCTCCCGATGCATTGGGCTCCACGTTATGGAACTGGATCCGTTCAGTACGTACGGCGCTTGTTCCGGAAGCTTCGCTCGGCAAGGATGAAGAAGTTGCCCGTCGATCCTGTGAACGTTACCCCGAGCAAGACGCTATCAGCCTGCTGGCGGGGCAGACCCTTTGGATCGATCCAGAATCATCAAAGCCTGATGCCTCCAGCACCGGTACGGTAGAGACCGGAGTGACCTTGCAGCTTGGTTTCGTCGGGCCGACCGGTAACGACATGCTGCTGATCCAAATACATTTCACGTCCCGGCAGAGCCTGACGCCAGGGTTTCTGTTCGATGTTCTTGACCCGGCCCTGGTTGTTGGCAACGTCGACTTCGACTTTTACTCGATACGCCTTGTCGAACCTGTCTATTCGCAGTTTCGGGACGCTTTCGATGCAGCACTCAAGGACAAGCGAGCGGCATTCATCGAGCCGCTGAAGGGGGCTGACGATGCCTCCTATTGATCACTGTCTGCTGATGGGCCGTCATCTGGTGACGTTTGGTGAGGGAATCGAGAGCGATCTGAAAAACGACATTCTGGATTGCCTGTTGTATGCGCAATCGAGCGCAGATTCGCTGTTTTCGCGTTCTCGGGACGGGTGGCGCTGGCAGGAGGAGTATCAGCGCTCAATCCTGAGCACGGGCGGGCAGCCATTCGGACGAGGTGCGAGAGGTCGCCTCAAGATCCATGATCTGAGGGATTTAAGTCGTCGGGCTGCCTTTACGGAACTGGCCACCTCTGCGGAGCTGAAACAGCTCCTGACCACGTCATTCGATGCGCTCATGAGCAGCGAACCGGCCCGGAAGTATTTCGACTCCTGGTTTGCCTCATCCGGGCGCTCCGAGAGTTTTCAGGTCGTGCCGTGCGAGGCTCAGGAAAACGGCAGGGTCAATATTCTGGTGTGTGGCCTGCAAATGAGAACAAGCGCCTTGAGGCCAGCCCGATATTTCTGGCAAGTGCTCGGTGGTGAAATGGTGGTGGGCTATAGCGGCGCGACGTTTCGATTCAGGCGTGAGGCTTATGAACCTGCGCGCTCAAGGGTTCAGGAGGCTCTGTTTCAGAAGGCCGAGCGAGAAATCGTTCGGTTGTGAGGAGGGCGGGAGATTTATCGACAAGGAAAAGAACAATGAACTCAAGAAATATCAACGCTGCCTATCTGGGGAATATGGACAGCATGGTGGCATTTTCTCCCGGCATGACGACGCAGGAAAGAACGGACATACAGAATATCCTGCTGTATGCGCAGCTCTTTGCCAGCCAGCAATATGATTTTCTGGAACAGTGGTCCAGCTGGATGCATTACTACCGTAACCGCCTTGAAAAGCTCGGGTTGCGATCCGCAGGCAAGGTTACCCAGGACTCGTTGCTGCTGACGAGCATAGAGGATCTGGAGCAGGCTACATTCGGTGTCATGGGCGAGCCGGACTCCAGTCAGCTGGTCAGTCTGGTTCGACGCTCATTCGATGCACTGGGGGTTTATCAAAAGGCTGAGGCTTTCTTTCAGGGGGACTTCAATCAAAAGCGCCTGACAGGTTTTCAGATTGTCCCTTGCGAAAAGACGTGCTCCAACGAGATACGCCTGTTGCTCTGTAGCTTGCACCTCAATACCGACAGTCATTCATCGGGCGACGGCCGCCTGATCTTTTACTTCAAGGGAGGGAGCTATGTTTTCGCCCCGGCTGCCTATGAGGCTCACCGGGAAAGCGTCGTTCGTTATCTGAGTGGTAAAGCGCTGGCGACCATCCGAAGCGCAAGGATTTAGACTGAGTCGTCAGGGCACCAGATACCCTTTGACCCCGGTGAAAATGATCTGCGCCGCCAGGGCGCAAACGAACAGCCCCATCAGGCGGCTGACGATCTGCAAGCCCTGATCGCCCAGAATGCGCTCGATCCGGTCTGAGAGGTACAGCACGACGCCTACGCTGAAACTGGCCAGGGCAATGCTCAGGATGGCAGTCAGTTTGTCATCCCAATGAGGCTGGCTGACCCCCATGACCAACAGGGCTCCGATGGTGCCGGGGCCGACGGTGATCGGGATGGTCAACGGAACGATGGTGACATCCTGCTGGATGTTATCGGTCTGGACCGCCGACTTGCCTTGTGCCATGCCCAGCGCCGAAATGAACAGGACACTGCCTGCACCAATCCGGAATGCATCCACGGTGATGCCGAACACATCGAAGATCACCCGCCCGAACAGATAGAGCAACACGCTCGAAATCAGGGTTGCCAGCGCGACTTTCCAGGCCAGGCGTCGCTGTTCCTTGCGTGAATGGCCGCGAGTCAGGCTGATGAAGCAGGAAAGCACGAAGAACGGGCTATAGAGTACCAGCATCTTCAGGTAAACGCTGAACAGCACATGGAGCATGGTGATGACTCGCGGCGGCAAGTAGAAAGGCAGAAAAGTCTATCGGCAAGGGGGCAGACCTTGCCCTGGCTCATCAGTTCTGTTGATAGAGGCTGCTGTTCGACGTCAGGTCGCGGGTGTATTCCCGCTGTGCAACCCAGTGTTCGATCAGGTCCCTCAGTTGCGACAGCTCGATAGGCTTGGCCATGTGCCCATCCATGCCTGCCTGACGGGCGCGATCCTTGTGTTCGGTCAGGATATGCGCTGTCAGGGCCACGATAGGCGTCCGTACACGCTGGTTGCCGACTTCCCAGGCCCGTAATTGCTCGGTGGCCGAGAAACCGTCGAGTATCGGCATTTCACAGTCCATCAGAACCAGGTCATAGCGCTGGGCCTTCATGGCTCGCAAGGCTTCCTCACCGTTGCTGGCTGTATCGGGATGCAGGTTGAGCTTGCCAAGCATGCCCCGAATGACCTTGGTCGAAATACTGTTGTCTTCGGCTACCAGAATCCGGAAGTCGCTGGGCACACTGACCGGTGTATTCAGGGCCGGCAGTACAGGCAGAGGCGCTCCGCCCTTGTTCAACTGGGTCAGTTCGTCTGCCAGGGTGGTCTTGAGCGTATAACCGGCCACAGGCTTGGCCAGAATGCGTTTGATACCTGCATTGCGAGCAATGATCTTGCGCGGTGCGTTGCTGATGCCGGTGAGCATGATCAGCAGGATATCGTGGTTAAGACTCGGGTCTTCCTTGATCTTCGCCGCCAGTTGCATGCCGCTCATGCCGGGCATGTTCTGATCGAGCAGCACCACATCGAAGTAGTCGCGCAGATGGGCCTTCGTGCGTAGCAATGCCAGTGCTTCCTTGCCGGATGGCACGGCACTGACGTTCATGCCCCAGGCGCTGCATTGCTGCACCAGTACCTTGCGGCAGGTATCGTTGTCGTCGACGACCAGCACACGGGCATCCTTGAGCGGGCCGTCCAGATCGGTTGTCGGTTTCTCCAGCAGTTTTGCATCCAGAGGCAGGCTCAGCCACAGCGTCGTGCCCTGGTTATTGCCGTTCTGGATGCCGAACTCGCCATTCATCAAGGCCGTCAATCGACGTGCAATGACCAGCCCCAGGTTACCGCCGAGTTTGTTGCTGGCCAGGAAATGCTTGCTGTGCAGCTCGGTGTGCATCAGGGCATCGCGTTCTTCGGAAGACAGGGGGGTTCCGCTGTCCTGTACGGAGATGCGCAGGCGGTGCTTGCCGGACTTCGATTCGAGAGCGACTGCCAGCAGGATTTCTCCTTCTTCGGTTTTCTTCAGGGCATTTTCCAGAAGACTCATCAGGGTCTGGCGCAGGCGTGTGGGATCGCCGCTGATGACCCGTGGAACCTGTGTCTGGATCAGGCTGATCAACTCCACGTTCTGCTGTTCGGCCTTGGCGCGGAAGATATTGAGGCAGTCTTCGATCAGGGCACTGATGTCGAATTGCACGTCATCGAGTTCGATCTGCCCCGATTCGAGCTTGGTAATGTCGAGAATTTCGTTGATCAGTGTCAGCAGCTCGTTACCGGCACTGTGAATGGTCTGTACATAATCGCGCTGCTTGACCGAAAGAGGTGTGTCCAGCAGCAACTCAGTCATGCCCAGCACGCCATTCATGGGGGTGCGGATTTCGTGGCTGATCTTGGCCAGGAATTCGGCCTTGGCATTGACCTCGGCCGTGCTGGCGGCCTGGTCACGGCTGATGCTGAACTTGTCTTCGGTAATGCTGCGGAAGCGTTCGTTGAGAGCAACGCCCATCAACAGCCCGCAGATACAGAACACGCCCAGTAATGCGAGGATCAGCCATTGTGGAGGAATCAGGCTCAGCCATAGCAGGCCGGGCACGATCACCAGATAACCGAGATTGAAGATGATCATCGATATCACAAAGAAGCGTGCCGGCCGGTAGCCTTTCTGCCAGTGCCAGATCGAGACCGTCAGGATACTCAGCGTGGTCAGGGAGACCAGCAGGAACGTCATGACGTTCAAGGGCAGGGTCTCGAAGGCCAGCACCAGCAATGCGCCCGTCCCCATGAGGACGGCATCGATCTGCATCAGGCGATCGAGTGCCTTGACGCCAAGGTGTACGAAGAAGCAGTACGTATAGAACAGCCCGGCCACGGCGGCCAGCAACAGCGCCAGGTGGGCACCGGGTGTTTGTGCGATATGCCAGCTCTTGGCCAGATCAAGCAGATTGAGCAACAGGATTGCACTGAGTGCCAGCAAGGCTTCGCAGGCGGCCAGCCACAGGTTGCTGCGTGATTTCGTATGCCAGTAGCGCGTAATGTTCTGGGTGATCAGCATGATCATCGCGCCGAAAAGCAGGCCGAACAGAAAGGGTTCGCGCTCATCGGCCGCGCTGGCGATTGCAGGTTGCAGGGTGATGCTCGGACGCAGTTTCTGTGTCGAAACGATCCTCAGGTACAGGTCCAGTGGAACATCGCTTTGCGGAATGGGCATCAGGAAATCATTGGAGGGCAGTCGCTGATCCTGCTTGGGCACATCGTTGCCGGTGCGCAAGTGATCGACAAGCTTTTCGCCTTCGATGATGTACAGGTCCCCGCTGGCGAGGTCGGGCGCGAAGATGCGCAGCAGCTGCTCGTGCCGGGTTGGCGGCAGTCGGTAATGAAGCCATAGCGCGCTGTCGCGTTCGGCTGCCGTGACGCGCTCAAGCTCTATGGGACTGAACTGGTTCTGGTAGCGGGCTGAACGTATATCGTCCAGTTTCAGATTTGCCTGTTCGTCGAGCAGCGTCGACCAGCCAGCCCCATGCTCGGCGCTGGCCGAAAGCGTGAAGAGCAGGCACAGAAGCCCGACTGTTGAAGCTATGGCAATCCTGAGCCAGCGCACGGTGAAATCCCTTCGTGAGTGAATGCCTGAAACCACTGCGCAGTGCCAGAGCAACCGACCGGCCCTTGCATCAAGGGCCGGTCCGGGAACTTACTCCTGGCTCTCGCCACGCTCACGGGCAATGGCACGATAGCCAATGTCCTTGCGATAGAAACAACCTTCCCAATCAATTTTCGCGGCCAGGGCGTAGGCGTTTTCCTGTGCATTGCCGACGCTGTCACCCAGCGCGGTTGCACACAGTACGCGACCGCCACTGGTCACGACACGTTCATCTTTCAGGGCCGTGCCGGCGTGGAACACCTTGCCGGGCAGTTGTGCTGCCGCGTCCAGGCCTTCGATCGCCGCGCCCTTGGCGTAATCGCCCGGGTAGCCACCTGCCGCCAGAACGATACCCAGGCTTGGACGAGGGTCCCACTGTGCTTCGACCTTGTCCAGTGCCTGGGCCAGCGCCGCCTCTACCAACAGCACCAGGCTCGATTGCAGGCGCAGCATGACAGGCTGTGTTTCAGGGTCGCCAAAGCGGCAGTTGAACTCGATGACCTTCGGATTGCCAGCCTTGTCTATCATCAGACCAGCATAGAGGAAACCGGTATAAACGTTGCCTTCTTCTGCCATGCCACGAACGGTAGGCCAGATGACCTGGTCCATGACGCGCTGGTGAACTTCAGCTGTCACCACAGGGGCAGGGGAGTAGGCACCCATACCGCCGGTGTTCGGACCGCTGTCGCCGTCGCCGACACGTTTGTGGTCCTGGCTGGTGGCCATGGGCAGAACATTCTTGCCGTCGACCATGACGATGAAGCTGGCTTCTTCGCCATCGAGGAACTCTTCGATCACGACTCGCGAACCGGCTTCGCCAAACGCATTGCCTGCCAGCATGTCGCGAACGGCGTCTTCGGCTTCGGCCAGAGTCATGGCGACGATCACGCCTTTACCGGCGGCCAGGCCATCGGCCTTGATGACGATAGGCGCACCTTTTTCACGCAGGTAAGCCAGAGCAGGCTCGATCTCGGTGAAGTTCTGGTAGTCGGCGGTCGGAATCTTGTGGCGAGCCAGGAAATCCTTGGTGAACGCCTTGGAGCCTTCAAGTTGCGCAGCGCCAGCCGTGGGGCCGAAACAGTCCAGGCCACGGCTGCGGAACAGATCCACGACGCCAGCAACCAGCGGAACTTCCGGACCTACGATGGTCAGCGAGACATTCTTTTCAGCGAAGTCTGCCAGTTGCTCAAGGGCCAGCACGTCGATTGCAACGTTTTCGCACTTGGCTTCGATGGCGGTGCCAGCATTGCCCGGCGCAACGAAAACCTTCTCTACACGCGGGTCCTGAGCGACTTTCCACGCCAGAGCGTGTTCACGTCCACCGCTACCGATGATTAATATGTTCAAAGAAAGACTCCTTTGGAGAAGCTGCAAGCCACAAGCTGCAAGCAAGAGCAGACTGTGCGGCTCTCATTGCGGCTCATGGCCTTGAATTATTAAAGCTGTAACGGCAAGCAAGAACGACACGTATCGCTTTTGCTTGCCGCTGTCACTCAGTGCCTGAAGTGGCGCATACCGGTGAACACCATCGCAATCCCCGCCTCATCCGCTGCGGCAATCACTTCGCTGTCGCGCATCGAGCCGCCTGGCTGGATAACGGCAGTGATGCCGGCCTTGGCGGCATTGTCGATGCCGTCGCGGAACGGGAAGAAGGCGTCGGAGGCCATGACCGCACCCTGGACCTGCAGGCCGGCGTGCTCGGCTTTGATCGCGGCGATACGCGCGGAGTTCACGCGGCTCATCTGGCCTGCGCCGACACCGATGGTCTGGCGGTTCTTGGCGTAGACGATGGCGTTGGACTTGACGTACTTGGCGACTTTCCAGGCGAAGATCAGGTCGTGGACTTCGTGTTCGGTCGGTGCGCGCTGGGTAACGATCTTGAGGTCGGCCGAAGTGATCATGCCGATGTCGCGGCTCTGGACCAGCAGACCGCCGTTGACGCGCTTGTAGTCCCATGCCGCGCCGCGCTCTGCGGCCCATTGGCCGGTGGTCAGCAGGCGAACGTTGGTCTTGGTGGCCACGATGGCCGCCGCTTCAGCGCTGACGCTTGGCGCGATGATGACTTCGACGAACTGACGGTCGACGATGGCCTTGGCGGTGTCGGCGTCCAGCTCACGGTTGAAGGCAATGATGCCGCCGAAAGCGGATTCGCTGTCGGTGGCATAGGCCAGTTCGTAGGCCTGGCGAATGCCGCCTTCGGCGTCCGGGCTGACGGCGACGCCGCACGGGTTGGCGTGCTTGACGATGACGCAGGCCGGCTTGACGAAGCTCTTGACGCATTCCAGCGCGGCATCTGTGTCGGCCACGTTGTTGAACGACAGTTCCTTGCCTTGCAGCTGGGTGGCGGTTGCGATGCCGACTTCGGCAGGTTTGGCTTCAACGTAGAACGCCGCGCTCTGGTGCGGGTTCTCGCCGTAGCGCATTTCCTGAGCCTTGACGAACTGGGTGTTGAAGGTGCGCGGGAACTGGCTGCGGCCTTCGGTGCTGAGGGTTTCTGCGCTCTGATCGACGCTGCCCAGGTAGTTGGCGATCATGCCGTCGTAGGCGGCTGTGTGCTCGAATGCCTTGAGCATCAGGTCGAAGCGCTGTGCATAGGTCAGGCCGCCGGCCTTGAGGTTTTCCAGAACCTGCGCGTAGTCGCTGGCATTGACCACGATGGCGACGTCCTTGTGGTTCTTGGCGGCGGAGCGAACCATGGTCGGGCCGCCGATATCGATGTTTTCGATAGCGGTAGGCAGGTCACAGCCCGGCTTGGAAACCGTGGCCTCGAATGGATAGAGGTTGACCGCAACCAGATCGATCGGCTTGATGCCGTGTTCGCTCATGATTGCGTCGTCGATGCCGCGACGGCCCAGGATGCCACCGTGGATCTTGGGGTGCAGGGTCTTGACCCGGCCATCCATCATTTCTGCGAAACCGGTGTAATCGGCCACTTCCACTGCCGCCACGCCGTTGTCCTGAAGCAGTTTGAAGGTACCGCCAGTGGAAAGGATCTCGACGCCCAGCGCTTCAAGCTCGCGAGCGAATTCGAGGATTCCTGTCTTGTCGGAAACGCTGATCAAAGCGCGGCGGATCGGCAGGCGGGTAGTCTGGTCGGTCATTTCAATTTCCATCGAAAGCAAAGGAAGTCAGCAAAAAAAGGCGACCGCGGTGCAAGGTGGGTCGCCTTTTCTGTTTTGAATGCTTTAAAGCAGATCGTACTGTTTGAGTTTCTTGCGCAGCGTGCCGCGATTGAGTCCCAGCAGCTCGGAAGCCTTCGTCTGGTTGCCCTTGACGTAGTTCATCACGCTTTCGAGAAGCGGTGCCTCGACTTCCGACAGTACCAGGTTGTACACGTCGGTAACGGAGGCGCCTTCGAGGTGGGCGAAATAATTGTGCAGCGCCTTCTCGACGCTACCGCGCAGGGTCTGGCCCTCTTCGCTTGGCGTGTTGAGGTGCTGTTTCAAATTGACATTGTCGCTCACGGGTGTTGTTCCACTCACTAAAGTCTCGGTCATCATCGTCATGCGGCCACCTCTTCTTCATTCTCGTTATCCGGGCCCCTGTAGCCTTGGCTCAAGAACTCCCGGACGTTGGCGCACTGTGCTTCCGTATCTTCCAAACGATTGAAGTGGGCGCGAAACTCCCTGGCGCCCGGCAAGGTTGCGAGATACCAACCGACATGCTTGCGTGCAATACGCACGCCCATCACGTCTCCATAGAAGGCGTGCAGGGCTGCCAGGTGTTCAAGCAGAATGCGTTCCACTTCACTCAACTGCAGCGCCGGCAGTTTTTCGCCGGTCCGCAGGTAGTGATCTATCTCACGAAAAATCCATGGGCGCCCCTGGGCGGCCCGGCCAATCAGTAACCCGTCCGCTCCGGTGGCCTCGAGCACATACCGGGCCTTCTCGGGTGAATCGATATCGCCATTGGCAAATACCGGAATCGACATCGCCTGCTTGATTTCGGCAATGGTGTCGTACTCGGCTTCACCGGTGTACAGGTCTGCGCGGGTTCGCCCATGAACCGCCAGAGCCTGTATGCCAGCCTGTTCGGCGATCCTGGCGACCGTGAGGCCGTTTTTGTTCTCGCGATCCCAGCCGGTGCGAATCTTCAGGGTCACCGGTACATCGACTGCAGCTACAACGGCCTGCAGAATCTCACTCACCAGCTTTTCATCTTTCAGGAGCGCCGAGCCTGCGGCCTTGTTGCAGACCTTCTTGGCCGGGCAGCCCATGTTGATGTCGATGATCTGGGCACCCAGTTCGACATTGGCCCGCGCGGCCTGCGCGAGCATCTGCGGATCGCCACCGGCGATCTGGACCGAGCGTGGCTCGGGATCACCTTCGTGAATCATGCGCAGACGCGATTTGCGACTGTTCCACAGGCTCATGTCACTGGTGACCATCTCCGACACCACCAGGCCTGCACCGAGCTCACGGCACAACTGGCGGAAAGGCTGGTCGGTGACTCCCGCCATCGGGGCGAGGATCAAGCCGTTCTGTAACGTATATGGACCGATGCGTACCGCCGACATAGCTTTACCTATCGTGGGGCCGAATCATCCGCAGGCCGTGTAAAAACCGTTGTACACGGTCTGCAACAGCCCCGTCCCCGGTTGCTTTCGCTACCGTCAGACCGAACCGAGAGTTTGAAAAAGGGTTGGCATGATACCCGCTCTCGATGACTGGATAAAGGCTGAATTGGATAAAATCTGAACAGTTATTTTCTTATCGCCAACGGTTTGCTTCTTTAGCGAACGGCTATGAAAACGTCATCATTTATGTCACCTGCCCCGGCAGATGGGGGGCGAGGGGCAAGCATTCATTCAGGAGAGCGGAAGTTCAGGCTGTAGTTCACGGCCTTGGCGCCTGGATCGAGGATATCCAGCGCAATGTGAATCGGTGTCTGTGGCGGCATTTCTTCCTTGCCGGCCATTTCGCCGCTCAGGTATTCCCCCGGCTTGAACCGACGACTGGCAATGAGCTGACCGCTGGTATCGGCAAACCGCAGTTCCAGAAGCGGGAACGGCTGAGAGAAGGATGCGCGGTTATAAATGATGGCGTCAACAACCAGAGCACCCTGGAAGTCGGGATGGCTGCGCACAACCAGATTGCTGCTCTTGAGCTGGTTGATGTCCACTTTCGACGGCACCTTGCAGCCAAGCTGCGGGCAGAACTGCTGGAACCATGGACGGTACTGGTCCTGTCGGGCCAGGTGGTCGAAGTGATACCAGATGTACTGGCCTGCAAGCCCTGCGAGTGCCGCGAGAATCAGAACCCCCCAGGCCAGGCGACGTCCCCAGCGTGGTTTCGGGCGTTGCCAGTCCAGTTGCAGCGGGTCGTCGGTCAGGTCCAGCAAGGCCTGGTCCCGTACGGCCGGTTCGTTTCGAGTGCGTTTTCCGCGTGAGTCGACCGGCGGCTCGTGGTCGTCGCTGTCCTCGTCGTCTTCGTCATCCCGTGCCGACCAGCGCTCGGTGTTTTCACTTGTGGAGGGCTTGCGGGAATGCGGGGCTGGCAGTTCGTCGTCGAGATCGACGCTGTCCAGAGACAATGACGGCTCGGTCCGTTCGCGGCCGGAATGCTGTTCGGGTTCAGCGTCCAGGTCTGGCTCCGGGGCGCTTTCTTTGGCGGTGACAACCTCTGCCTGGATCTCGGGCAGGTGGCTGACGTCGTCATTGCGCAGACTGCCGACCCATGCGCCCTGTTCGGACTCCGGGTTGTCGCGTCTTGCTGTCAGTGAGGCGTCGCCGTGCCGGGCATTCGTTTTGCCGAAGGTGTCGGGCAACTGGATTTCCCGCTGCTCAAGCCGGGCGAGTTCTTCGTCCAGGTCCAGGTTGTCCAGGTCGAACTCGCTGACTTTCCAGGGATCATCGTCTTCCGGGATGTTTTCCTGTGGCTCGGGAGTCAGTTCGACAACGGGCGCAGGTGGCGCTTGTTCGATGATCTCCGCAGCCGCAGTGATTTCCTGTACCTGTGCCGGAGTGACTTCCGCTTCACCGGTCGAGCGCTGTTCCAGCAGTTGTCTGGCGGCGTTGAAGACCTGCAGGCAGGCGCCGCAGCGCACCACGCCGCGCGCCACGCTCAGTTGGGCGTGGCTGACTCTGAAACTGGTTTGGCAGTGGGGGCACTGGGTGACGAAGCTGTCGGTCATGCTGCGGTCCGGTTCTGGCGACTGTTAACGGCGGCGACCCGTGATGCGTACCCAGCCATCAAGGTTGGCGATAGGGTCCAGGTCGAAAGTAGCAGCATAGGCGGCGGCGACTTCCTCGCCCTGTTCTGCAAGAATGCCGGACAGTGCCAGGCGACCGCCGGTCTTGACCAGTGTGGCCAGTTGAGGCGCCAGAGATACCAGCGGCCCGGCCAGGATATTGGCTACCAGCACGTCAGCCTGCTGCTGAGGCATGTCTTCAGGCAGGTACAGCGGGAAACGCTCGGCGGCAATGTTATTGCGACCGGCATTGTCGCGGGAGGCTTCGAGGGCCTGCACGTCGATATCGGTACCGACAGCCTGCTCGGCTCCCAGCAGCAGGGCTGCGATGGCCAGGATGCCCGAACCGCAACCGAAATCCAGCACGTTACAGCCTTTGAGGTCCTGACCGTCTAGCCATTCCAGGCACAGGGCGGTGGTCGGGTGTGTGCCGGTGCCGAAGGCCAGGCCCGGATCGAGCAGCAGGTTCACGGCCTCCGGTTCGGGAGCAGCGTGCCAGCTCGGGACGATCCACAGGCGCTGTCCGAAGCGCATGGGCTGGAAGTTATCCATCCAGCTGCGTTCCCAGTCCTGGTCTTCAATGACTTCAGCGGTGTGTTCGGGCAGTTCGGCGTCGGTCAGCAGGCGCAGGTGCGCCAGGGCCATATCGGCGTCGGTGTCGGCCTCGAACAGGGCCAGCAGATGGGTGTGGGCCCACAGTGGCGTGGTATTGAGTTCGGGCTCGAAAATCGGCTGATCTTCGGCGTCCATGAAGGTCACGGATACGGCGCCGACTTCAAGAAGCGCGTCTTCGTAGGTTTCGGCTTGTTCCGGGCTGATGGCGAGACGGACTTGCAGCCAAGGCATGGCAGATTACCTTCGAGTCAAAAATGGGGGCGGTCATGCCGCGAGAAGCGGGCAAGTTTACTGCTATGCGATACAAACAACAAAGCCGCATCGCTGCGGCTTTGTTGATCTGAAACACTCTGGCTTATTGATTGGCCAGTTTGTGCTCCAGGTAGTGGATGTTGACTGCGCCTTTGCCGAAGCCTTCGTCGCGGGTCAGGTCGCGGTGCAGCGGGATATTGGTCTTGATCCCGTCGACCACGATTTCATCCAGGGCATTGCGCATGCGCGCCATTGCCTCGTCGCGGGTCGCACCCCAGGTGATCAGCTTGCCGATCAGCGAGTCGTAGTTGGCCGGCACTTTGTAGCCGCTGTACAGGTGCGAGTCGACGCGAACGCCGTTGCCGCCTGGTGCGTGGAAGTGCTTGACCAGGCCCGGGCTCGGGATGAAGGTTTTCGGATCTTCAGCGTTGATCCGGCACTCCAGCGAGTGGCCCTTGATGACGACGTCTTTCTGGCTGAACGACAGCTTGTTGCCAGCGGCGATGCTGAGCATCTCCTTGACGATGTCGATCCCGGTGACCATTTCCGAAACCGGGTGCTCTACCTGGACACGAGTGTTCATCTCGATGAAGTAGAAACGGCCGTTTTCGTACAGGAACTCGAAAGTACCCGCACCACGGTAGCCGATGTCGACACAGGCCTTCACGCAGCTTTCCAGTACGTCCTTGCGGGCGGCTTCGTCGATGAACGGGGCCGGCGCTTCTTCCAGGACTTTCTGGTGACGACGTTGCAGCGAGCAGTCGCGGTCGTACAGGTGGATCGCATTGCCCTGGCCGTCGGAAATCACCTGGACTTCCACGTGGCGTGGGTTGGTCAGGTATTTTTCCAGGTAGACCATCGGGTTGCTGAACCAGGCGGCCGCTTCGGCACGGGTCTGGGCAGCCGCTTCGATCAGGTCTTCCTCGCGGTTGACCACGCGCATGCCGCGACCACCACCGCCGCCGGCGGCCTTGATGATCACCGGGTAGCCGACTTCACGGCCGATGCGCAGGGCGGTCTCTTCGTCCTCAGGCAGCGGGCCGTCGGAACCGGGAACGGTGGGTACACCGGCGCGTTTCATGGCGTCCTTGGCAGAAACCTTGTCGCCCATCAGGCGAATGGTGTCGGCTTTGGGGCCAATGAAGGCGAAGCCCGATTTTTCTACCTGTTCAGCGAAATCTGCGTTTTCCGCAAGAAAACCATAGCCTGGGTGAATGGCGGTGGCGCCAGTCAGCTCGGCAGCCGAGATGATTGCCGGAATGTTCAGGTAGGACAGGTTGGCGGGTGCCGGGCCGATGCAGACGGTTTCGTCTGCCAGACCCAGGTGCATCAGCTCGCGGTCGGCCGTGGAATGTACAGCGACGGTCTTGATGCCCAGTTCCTTACAGGCGCGCAAGATGCGCAAGGCAATTTCGCCGCGGTTGGCGATCAGAACTTTTTCCAACATCGCAGGCTCTCCCCGGTTCAAACGATAGTGAACAGCGGCTGGTCAAACTCAACCGGCTGACCGTTTTCTACCAGGATGGATTCGATGACACCGCTGACTTCGGCCTGGATGTGGTTCATCATTTTCATCGCTTCGACGATGCAGATGGTGTCGCCTTTCTTGACGGTCTGGCCGACTTCGACGAATGCAGGCGAAGTAGGAGCCGGGGTGCGGTAGAAAGTACCGACCATTGGCGACTTGACCACGTGGCCGTTCAGCTTCGGAGCCGATGGCGCTTCTGCAGCTGCAGCAGCAACCGGTGCGGCCGGAGCAGCAGCGACAGGAGCGGCGGCCGGAGCCGGTGCGTAATAAGGTTGTGCCGGAGTCTTGCTGTGGCGGCTGATCCGTACGGATTCTTCGCCTTCACGGATCTCCAGCTCGTCGATACCGGATTCTTCCAGCAGTTCGATCAGTTTCTTGACTTTGCGAATATCCATTAATCATCAACTCCCAAGGGGTCTGTAAGGGCATTTCGGCAGCCGGTTCAAGCCGAGTGGTCCAGCTTCAGGCTGTTCCGTTCAAGGCTTGGAGCTAACGGCCAATTGTTCCAGGGCGGCCTCCAGGGCCAGTCGGTAACCGCTGGCGCCAAGGCCGCAGATCACTCCTACAGCGACATCTGAAAAGTAGGAGTGATGGCGGAAGGGTTCGCGTTTGTGCACGTTCGATAGATGCACTTCGATGAATGGGATGCTCACTCCCAGCAGCGCGTCACGTATTGCCACGCTTGTATGCGTAAAAGCAGCCGGATTGATCAGAATGAAGTCCACACCTTCGCCACGGGCGGCATGGATGCGATCGATCAATTCATACTCGGCATTGCTTTGCAGGTACATCAGATGGTGACCGGCCTCGCGAGCCTGCCGTTCCAGATCCTGGTTGATCTGGGCCAGAGTGACGGAGCCATATACGCCCGGCTCCCGGGTGCCGAGCAGATTCAGATTGGGGCCGTGCAGGACCAGGAAAGTCGCCATCGTTTATTCCTTGTTGTGTTTGCGAGCGTTTACGCCCGGCGACTATGCCGCAAGGGGAATGTACTGTCCAGTTAACTACAGTAGCCGACACAATGAGCGATGATTGCGTAAAGTTTATGACTCAACAGCTAGTTTTGGTCATTTGCTCTATTTATTCGTTCGATGAAGGCCTCGGTGTCGATTTCCCCGATGACCCGGACATTTTCCAGCTCTTCGCCGTTTTTACCGAAAAATAGCAACGCAGGAGGGCCGAACAGCTTGTAGCGGTCAAGCAAGGCGCGTTGCTCGGCATTGCTGTCTGTCATGTCGAAGCGAATCAGTGTGTAGCCTGCCAGTTTTTCGATGACGCCCGGATCGGGCAGGACTTCATGCTCGATCACCTTGCAACTGATGCACCAGTCGGCGTACCAGTCGAGCAGCAAGGGTTTGCCTGCATTTTTTGCTTCGTTCAAGGCCTGTTCCAGCTCGGCGGCGCGGGTGACGGTCTGCCACCGGGACGTTGTCGAAAGCGCCGGGCTGTTGCTCTGGGTAGCCTGCGGATTGCCCAGCGGGCGAGTCGGATCGGTTTGTCCGCTCAATGCGCCATACCAGCATGCCAGAGCGTAGACCAACAACAGCAGGCCGAGTAATTGAGCGAGCTTTTGTCGTGCTGTTTTTTCCGTGAACTCCAGTGCGCCGAGGAATACGGCGACGCCGGCACACAGAATACCGATCAGCAATAGCGTGATCGTACCCGGCAGAACGCGGCTGAGCAGACCGATGGCCAGACCCAGCAGCAACACACCAATGGCGTTCTTGACGGTCACCATCCAGGGGCCGCTTTTGGGCAGCCAGGTTGCGCCTCCGGTGGCGACCAGTACCAGCGGAGCGCCCATGCCCAGCCCCAGAGCGAAGAGTTTCAGGCCGCCGCCCAATGCGTCTCCGCTGGCACTTATATAGAGCAATGCGCCAGCCAGTGGGGCCGAGACGCAGGGCGATACCAGCAGGCTGGAAACCACGCCCAGTACGGCTGCGCCCCAGAGCGATCCACCTTCAGTCTTGCCTGCGATGCGGTCCAGGCGGTTGCTGATGGCCTGGGGCAGGCGCAACTCGAAGACACCGAACATCGCCACGGCAAACAGCACGAAGAACAGGGAGAACGGCACCAGCACCCAGGCCGATTGCAGGCGTGCCTGCAGGTTAAGGCCGGCCCCGAACATCCCCATCAGGGCGCCCAGCAAGGCAAAGCAGACGGCCATCGGCAGTACGTAGGCCAGCGACAGGCTCAGGCCTCGAAGCCCGCCGATCTGACCCCGCAGGACCACGCCCGAGAGAATCGGCAGCATGGGCAGTACGCAAGGGGTGAATGTCAGGCCAAGACCGGCCAGGAAAAACAGCGCCAGGTCTTTCCAGTTCCAGGCTGGAGTGCCGGTTGTCGATGTCGGGCTGGAGGCATTGGCAGCCACGTCGCCGATAGTCAACCGTTCGGTTTCCGGGGGGTAGCACAAGCCTTTGTCGGCGCAGCCCTGATAGGTGACGTTCAGGACAAAAGGGCGTTCCTCGCCGGGTTTACGAGGCAGTTCGATATCAAGAATGCCGTGATAAACCTCGACATCGCCAAAGTATTCATCGTGTTTTTTCTCGCCCGGCGGCAATTGCGCGGTGCCCAAGCCTATGTCGGCGGGTTCGGTACGGAACTGAAAGCGATGGCGGTACAGGTAATAACCGTCGGTGGCGACGAAGCGCAGCTTGATGGATTGCGGAGTCGTTTCGATCAGGCTCAATTGAAACGCCTGGCGTACAGGCAGGAATTCCTTGCTGTTATCCAGCGTTGCTCCGCCCAGTGTCGGTGCGGGGCGACTGTCCAGCAGGCTGGTCCCGAAAGCGGGCAGGGCCAGGATCAACAGCATCAGGCATAGCAAACGGCGCATGGCAGGCTCGATTCTCGAAAGTCAGCGCATGATAGCGGAGTGTTTCGCGGTATGCAGGGATGAGGTTTGTAAGGATGAATGTCGCGTCAGGCCTGAGGCTCTGGCAACACCACATGATAGGGCTCCTCGACGACGGCCGAGTGTACCTGGTTGCGGCCGGCATGCTTGGCACGGTACAGCGCGTTGTCGGCTTGAGAGGCCAGGCTCAGGCTGTCGTCATGCGGTCCCAGGGCGACCACACCGGCACTGAACGTGCAGAACAGGTCTGTGGGTTGGGCCGGATAGTGTATTTCCGCAAAGCGGTAGCGAATCTCTTCGAGCACCTGGTGTGCGCTCTGGATATCGGTGTCCGGCATCACAATGGCGAACTCTTCGCCGCCGTACCGGCCAATGAAGTCGGTTTTACGCAGGCGTTGCTTGAGGAACAGCGCCAGGCTCTTGATGACCCGGTCGCCCATGGGGTGGCCATGGCTGTCGTTGACCTTCTTGAAATGGTCGATATCGAGCATGGCAAAGCACAGGGGCTTGTTTTCCCGTCGTGAGCGAAAGCTGCAATCTTCCAGCAGTTGCAGGATGTGCGTGTGGTTGTACAGGCCGGTCAGGCTGTCGCGAACCATGCGAGCTTTCAGGCTTCGCGCCCTGGCCGCCCGGTTGCGCACCGTGGTGATCAGATGGCGTGGCTTGATGGGCTTGGTCAGGAAGTCGTCGCCGCCCTCGCTCATGGCATCGAGTTGCTTGTCCTGATCGTCTTCGGCAGACAGATAAATGATCGGGACGCTGACGTAGCGATCATTGTGGCGAATGACCTTGGCCAGCTCGGTGCCTGTGCAGCCGGGCATGTACATGTCGAGGATGATCAGGTCCGGCTGGAATTCCGCCAGTTCCGACATGGTCTGGATCGGGTCCAGCAAGGTGCGGGTAACGATCCCGGCCGCATTGAGCACGCGCTCGGTGTGCGTGGCCTGGGCCCGTGAGTCATCGATGATGAGGACTTTGTAGGGCTCGTATTGAGCCACACAGGTCAGGATTTCAATCTTTTCCAGCAGGCTTGAGGCTTCCAGTGTGCCGGTCAGGAACTCCTCGCCGCCGGCGCGCACGGCCGCCAGCCTTGTCGGCGTATCGGTTTCGTGATGGCTGAAGAACAGCAGAGGCAGTTTCTGTTCCAGTCCTTCCTGCACCTGGGTGGCGAGTTTCAGGCCTTCGCCCGGCCCGCTGAAGTCGACATCCATGATGATGACGGAAGGATGTCGTTCGAGCATGGCTGCCTGGAACTGGGCAACGTTGTCCAGCGACAGGGCGGACAGGCCGAAGAATTCCAGTTGTTTGGCCAGCCGTTCGGCTCGCTCGCGATCCTGCAGGACCACATACACGGGTTTGCGCAGAGGGGGCAGGGAAGTCTGTTCGAGTTTGTCGCCATGGCGCAGGCCTGTCAGGGAAAGACGCTGCATCAGGCGATTGAGTTCGGTGATCAGGGTGCTGTTGAGTCGTCCGCGATTGGCTTCGACCGTTTCCAGTGCCTGATTGATGTCCTGTGCCAGAAGCGCGTGATCAGCCTGCTCGAAACGTTCGGCGAAACGCAGGAGGCGCAGTGTCGAGTCCTTCAGCTCGGCCATGTCGTTGACTGACCATTCGGCTTTCTGAAGGCGCTGCCATGTCTCAAGAATCTGACGAGCTTGATGGGTGACCCTTTGGGCAAAGTGGTGCTTGAGGCGATCGCGGCTAGGGTCTTGTGACTCGGTCATATCCTGACTACTGTGGGGTTGCTGAGTAGTACCACTGCTGGCGCTATGCTAGCACCTCCGCAGAAACAGAAGAGTGCCGTAAGTCACTTATTCGTCAATAAAAGGGCGTCTGATTTCCGTCTAGACTCTTTTTACGATGAAAGGTGGTGCAATGAACGGTATTTCTCCGCAGTTCACCTCTTTATCCAGCCAGACGAGCTGCGGATAATCTCAGATTGCCGCCAAGGCTATCGGTTCAATAGGCGTGCTTTTCCATTTTATTTTCAGGGGTATAAAGGCCGGTATCACAACAAAACCCTTCCCGATGCATGTCCGCAAAAGGCACCTTGCTGTAAGGTTGCGGTCGAAGCACTGAACCCGTGATCGAAAGGACCCTTACCATGCTGGATTGGAAGAACCGCGCAGGCAGCGCGGGTGAGCGTACCGCCGAGACTGCGTCGACCAAGAGGCGTGGTTATCTGGGCAACCTTTTCTACAGTCGTGCCCTGGGCTCCCTGATCCTGATCTATCTGCTGGTCACCCTGGCTGTGGGCTGGTACTGGAGCAAGGAGCCTGCGCTGTTCCCCGTTCAGCAGAATGCGCAAGCCGCTGCCGAGCGCGAAGGCAGGCAGATGGTCATCGGGTATACCACCGTCGAGACCCTGAAAAGCGTCACCCAGACATTGCTCACCAAACGCGGTGGCTACCTGTCCAATGACCGTTTTCCGCCAGGCCTGTGGCTGGACAACATTCCAAGCTGGGAATATGGCGTGCTGGTTCAGGTGCGTGACCTGAGCCGTGCGCTGCGCAAGGACTTTGCCCGTTCGCAGTCGCAATCGGCCGAGGATGCCGATCTGGCCCGTGCCGAGCCGCTGTTCAACTTCGACAACCGTAGCTGGGTGTTGCCGTCGAGCGAGTCGCAATACACGGATGGCATCAACGCCTTGAGCCGTTATCAGGCGCGCTTGTCCGATCCGAATCAGAAAGGCGCGCTGTTCTATGCGCGTGCCGACAACCTGAACAACTGGCTGGGCGATGTCGGTACCCGTCTCGGGTCCCTGTCGCAACGTCTGTCGGCCAGCGTAGGCCGGGTCAAACTCAACAGCACTCTGAAAACCGAAGCCATTGCCTCGGTCAAGCCGGGTGAGGTGCCGCAGGTCGACGAAGAAATCGTGGAAACCCCGTGGTTGCAGATCGACAACGTCTTCTATGAGGCGCGCGGTCAGGCCTGGGCGCTGTCGCATCTGTTGCGTGCCATTGAGGTGGATTTCGCGGATGTGCTGGCCAAGAAGAATGCCACTGTCAGTGTGCGTCAGATCATTCGTGAACTGGAGGCTTCCCAGGAGCCGCTCTGGAGCCCGATGGTCCTCAACGGCGGCGCATTTGGCATGCTCGCCAACCACTCGCTGGTCATGGCCAACTACATTTCGCGGGCCAATGCGGCGGTGATCGATCTTCGCCAGTTGTTGTCCCAGGGCTGATGGCGTTCTCTTCCCTTGAGGCCGCGCATCGCGCCGCCTCGGACGCCGAGCAGATCGCCTGGGTCGATGAGCAGGATCAATTATTGGGGGCGCTTGGTCGGGCCGAGTTGCGCGAGCGCGGTCTGATCGGGCGAGGCACCTATATATTGCTGTTCAATTCGGCAGGTGAACTCTGCGTACACCAGCGAACCCTGAGCAAGGCCATTTACCCCGGTTTCTGGGATGTGGCCGCGGGCGGCATGGTGCAGGCGGGCGAAAGCTATGCCGAGTCAGCGGCTCGCGAGCTTGCAGAAGAACTGGGTGTGGAAGGTGTCCCGTTACAGGAGCATGAACAGTTTTTCTTCGATCAGCCGGGTAACCGGATCTGGTGTGCGGTGTTTTCTGCCGTCTGGGACGGGCCTTTGCGCCTGCAGCCGGAAGAGGTTCAGCAGGCGCATTTCATTCCTGTCGCACAAGTGCTGAATGAAACCCTTGAAAAACCCTATTGCCCGGACTCTCTGGCTGCATTGAAACGCTACCTGGAACAGGTCGCAATTGTTCAGTAAATTGGCGCATTCAGGCTCTTAGCAAGCATGCTTTTTGTCGTTACACTGCGCGACCTTTTCAAGCTGGAACGGCCCTGCCGCTCCAGTAGCGCTGCCCCTGCCAGAGTGGGGCTTCGCGGTCGATGGCTCAGCGTTGGGCCCGGCCCATTTTCAGTCCTCAACAAGAGGATTTCCCTTGGCTAAAAAAGCCGCATCCTTCGCCGCCCTGGGTGGCCTGGTATTTTCAACCGACGCGGGGCGTCATTGCCCTGAATGTCGTCAGCCTGTCGATGCCTGCACCTGCAAGCAAAACGTTATCCCCGAGGGAGACGGTATTGCGCGCGTGCGACGCGAGAGCAAGGGGCGTGGTGGCAAGACCGTGACGACCATCACCGGCGTGCCGCTGGCCGAGGACGGGCTCAAGGAACTGGCCAAGGCGCTCAAGCAGCGTTGCGGCACAGGCGGAGCCCTCAAGGACGGTGTGATCGAGATTCAGGGCGATCATGTGGAGCTGTTGCTGGCCGAGCTGGTCAAGAAAGGCTTCAAGGCCAAGAAATCCGGCGGCTGAACAGCGCGTCAAACCGTCATTTCCACTCTCTACACTGCGCCGGGTCGGTTGTCGGCCAGCGCTACATGATTTTTATAGGGGACTTCGATGTCCGTACGACGCACACGTAAAGACGATGGCAGCCAATGGACCGTTGCGGACAGCCGCAGTGTTTACGGAATCCGCCATTGGGGCGCCGGTTATTTCGCGATCAATGAAGCCGGCCGTGTCGAGGTTCGTCCCAATGGGCCTGGCAGTTCGCCCATCGATCTCTATGAACAGGTCGACAACCTGCGCAAGAGCGGTTTGTCCCTGCCATTGCTGGTGCGCTTCCCCGATATTCTGCAGGACCGTGTCCGCCAGTTGACCGGTGCCTTTGACAGCAACATCGCACGCCTGGAATACCAGAGCCGTTACACGGCGCTTTACCCGATCAAGGTCAACCAGCAGGAAGCGGTGGTGGAAAACATCATTGCGACCCAGAACGTTTCCATCGGTCTTGAAGCGGGTTCCAAACCCGAACTGATGGCGGTGCTGGCGCTGGCGCCCAAGGGCGGGACCATTGTCTGTAACGGTTACAAGGACCGCGAATTCATCCGTCTGGCCCTGATGGGGCAGAAGCTGGGTCACAACGTATTCATCGTGATCGAGAAGGAATCCGAGGTCGAGCTGGTGATCGAGGAGGCTGCCGAACTCAAGGTCGCGCCACAAGTGGGGCTGCGCGTGCGCCTGTCCTCCCTGGCATCGAGCAAATGGGCCGATACCGGTGGCGAAAAGTCCAAGTTCGGCCTGTCTGCTGCACAGCTGCTGTCGGTGGTCGAGCGCTTCCGCAAGGCGGGCCTGGATCAGGGCATTCGCCTGCTGCACTTCCACATGGGCTCGCAGATTGCCAACCTGGCCGACTACCAGCACGGTTTCAAGGAAGCGATTCGTTACTATGGCGAATTGCGCAACCTGGGCCTGCCGGTCGATCACATCGACGTGGGCGGTGGCCTGGGTGTCGACTACGACGGCACGCACTCACGCAACGCCAGCTCGATCAACTACGACATGGACGATTACGCCGGTGTCGTGGTCGGGATGCTCAAGGAGTTCTGCGATGCGCAGGGCTTGCCGCACCCGCACATCTTCTCTGAAAGCGGCCGCTCGCTGACCGCCCACCATGCCATGCTGGTGGTGCAGGTGACCGACGTCGAAAGGCACAACGATGAAGTGCCGGTGATCGAGGACAAGGACAGCCTGCCGGAAACCGTGCAATGGCTGATCGACCTGCTCGGCCCGACCGACATCGAGATGGTGACCGAGACTTACTGGCGCGCCACGCACTACATGAGCGATATCGCGACCCAGTATGCCGACGGCAAGATCAGTCTGGCGCAGAAAGCCTTGGGCGAGCAGTGCTATTTTGCGGTCTGCCGCCGCCTGCACAACTCCTTGAAAGCCCGCCAGCGCTCCCATCGTCAGGTGCTGGACGAACTCAACGACAAGCTGGCCGACAAGTACATCTGCAACTTCTCGGTATTCCAGAGCCTGCCGGATACCTGGGCCATCGGGCAGGTCTTGCCGATCATCCCGCTGCATCGCCTGGACGAGGAGCCGGTGCGCCGCGCGGTGCTTCAGGACCTGACCTGCGACTCCGACGGCAAGATCAACCAGTACGTGGATGAGCAAAGCATCGAAACCAGCATGCCGGTGCATGCCCTGAACGAAGGTGAGGATTACCTGCTGGGGATTTTCCTGGTGGGCGCCTATCAGGAAATCCTGGGCGACATGCACAACCTGTTCGGCGACACCGACTCGGTGAACATCTACCAGAACCCGGATGGCAGCGTTTACCACGCCGGTATCGAAACCCATGACACCATCGAGGACATGTTGCGTTACGTGCACCTGTCGCCGGAAGAACTGATGACCCATTACCGGGACAAGGTCGCCAGCGCCAGGATCAGCCCGCGTGAGCGCACGCAGTATCTCGATGCGCTGCGCCTGGGGCTGACACGGTCTTCTTACCTGTCGTCTTGATCCTTCTGTCGCGAATGAATCCGCTCAGTAGCGAATTCATTCGCGAAGCCCTCTGTGTAGGCTGAGGCCGTTCCGCTTGTAGGTAACGTCCTGTTCTGCCTTTTGCTCTCTACTCGACTCCGCTTCTCGGCCAGAATCGCCGACCGGACTTCCCCCTGTAGAGAACATCCCCATGCCCGATCCAGCCAGCGTGCCGCTTTTTCGTCTGGAGATCGCTCGCCTGCGTCATAGCTTTACCGTCCTTTCGTTTCATGGGACGGAGGCGATCAGTCAGCCTTTTGTCCTTGATCTGGAGGTCGTCAACGAAGGTGCCGACCTGGACCTGGGGAGTCTGATGTACCAGCCGGTCTTTCTCGGCTATCAAGGCGGCGACCACGGGTTTCATGGGCAGATTCACGGAGCGATGCGCAGTCATTTTCGTGCAGGCCCTGCCTGTTACCGATTAAGGGTCGGTCCGCGGCTGGCTTGCCTCGGGCAGCGTTATAACCAGCGCATTTTTCAGCACATGACCGCTCCGCAGATCATTGCGCGAGTGCTGGAGGAGCACGGGCTGCACAAGGGCAGTTATCGCTTCGACCTCAAGGACCCATGCCGTGAGCGTGAGTATTGCGCGCAATATCACGAGTCCGATCTGCAACTGGTGCAGAGGTTGTGTGCTGAAGAAGGTATCCACTATCACTTCGTTCATTCTCGCGAGCGCCATGAAGTGGTATTCGGCGATAGCCTGCGGGGTTTTCGTCGCACGCCGCCCGCTCTGTGGCGGGGAGGGCCACATGCGTCGGGTGTTACCCGTTTTGCCGTGACTATCAAGGGCCAGGATTTACCGGGTTATCGCTCAAGGCAGCGGGCCGAGGGCGAAAGCGACCTGCCTTTTGTGAGGTCGGGGGGGCTGTTGCCACTGACAGGGCACCCGCAGATCGAGTGGAATCATATGTGGCTGATCACCCGTGTCGAACAGCACTACCTTGAATCCGGGCCTGAAGGTGAAGAGGGAAGGCATTATTCCAATCGGTTTCGTGGCGTGCCCTGGGAGGTGGGATTCAGCGTGCCCATGCCCCGGCCCAATGCTGGCGCGCCCGGGCTGCAACGTGCCTGGGTTGTGGGTGTGCCGGGGCAAGAAGCTGAACGCGATTCGGCCGGTCGCCTCAAGGTGCAGTTCGAGTGGGGACTTCAGGGGCGGGGCGCGCGTTACAACGATTGTTGGCTGCCGGTGAAGAGCGGGTTGGAGGTTCGTTTTCTGGGGGGCATGGAGGTCGTGGTGAGTATCCTCGACGGGGACAGGGAGCATCCTGTGATCAGCGGTTGCCTGCAGGCTCGTGCCTGTGAATCAGCGTCGACTGCTCGAACGGCGCCATTGCCTTCCGACAGTGTTCAGGCGCAACTGGATTGGCAGATGATCATGGGAAACAAACGATGCTTTCGGCTGGAGGCGGGGCCAACCGTGTATTTCGAGGAAGGAAGCGAGTTATCACTGAACATCGGCTCCAGCCAGGTCAGGCTCGATTCGGACGGCCTGACCTTGACCAGCCCCCGGATTAGCCTGGCCCGTCGATTGGCGACTCAGGAGCCTGACGGGGCGACTTGATCAGGCATGGGTAAACCAGCCGTCCTTGCGACTCAGGTGCCAGGCAATGCTTCCCAGGCTTAGACCGCGCAACAGCGTGAAGGCCAGCAAGGTCAGCCAGAGTCCATGATTGCCCTGATCGAAGGCCAGCCAGGCAACCGGGGCTATCAACGCCACGCTGACCAGCATCGCATTGCGCATCTCGCGGGCGCGAGTGGCACCGATGAACAGGCCGTCCAGTAAATAGCTCCAGACGGCCAGCAAGGGCATGACCGCCAGATACGGCAGGTAGATGAGGGCGGTTTCACGGACTTCCGGAATGTTGGTCTGCATCTGTATGAACAGATTGCCAGCGCCCATGAACAGCAGGGCAAAGGCGGTGCTGGCAATCAGTGACCAGCCGCCTGCCACGACCAGAGAGCGACGTAATGTCGTGCGGTCGCGAGCGCCGATGGCATGACCGCACAAGGCTTCGACGGCATGAGCGAGGCCATCGAGGGCGTGAGAGGTCAGTAGCAGACCGTTGAGCAACAGGGCGTTGGCGGCGACCGTTGCATCGCCCAGCCGGGCACCTTGTGCCGTGACCAGAAACATGACCGATTGAAGGGCCAGTGAGCGAATGAAAATGTCGCGGTTGACCGTCAGCAGAGGTTGCCAGTTGCTCCAGCGTTTCAGGGCTTCTCCGGCGATACGGCCCGGCCATGCACGCAGGGCCGGACGGGTCATGGCCAACCCGGTCAGTGCCCCGGTCCACTCGGCGAGCACGGACGCCCGGGCCGAACCGACGACTCCCCAATCCAGACCCAGAACGAACCACAGGTTGAGGAGGATGTTCACCACATTGGTGATCAGCAGAATCGCCAGCGGGGCCCTGGCATTCTGGGTGCCCAGAAACCAGCCGACCAGGGCATAGCTGGCCAGGGCCGCAGGCAGGCCGAACAGGCGGGTATGAAAGAAGTCCAGGGTCATCTGCTGCAAGTCGGCCGAAGGTTGCATCATGGCCAGCGCCAGATGGCTGAACGGCAAGGCAACCAGCCCCAACAGGAAAGCCAGCCCCATGGCCAGCAGCAGGCCTTGTAACAGGATCTGGCGCAAGGCTGCGCCGTCACCCCGCCCGGCGGCCTGGGCTGCAAACCCCGTGGTCCCCATGCGCAGAAACCCCATGGCCCAGGCCAGAAAGGTATACAGCGTGGCACCTACGGCCACGGCTCCCAACTGATGGGCATGGGGGAGGTGACCGATGACGGCCGTGTCGATCAGGGCCACCAGCGGGACGGACAGATTCGACAGAATCATGGGCAGCGCCAGTCCCCAGACTCGACGATGAGTCGGGCGATGGCGCCAATCGGTGGACAACGTGGACATGAGGACTCCCGGCAAGGCGGGCATTGTAGCCGTAATGCCGGGGAGTCAAGAAATGGGGAGTGTCAGTGGATGATCCAGCTCAACAACCATAACCCCAGTGCGAGCCAGATGATGCCAAGGATGATCGAGGCGCGCATGAAGGCGCGAATGGCCGAATACAGCAGCATCAGGCCGATGACCAGGGCCACGATGCTGATCAGCGACGTGTCCATGCCCAGCGTGCGCGAGAGCCCGTCCACGAAGTTTCCGCCGGCATGGGTGAATCCGTTGAACAGCCATGCCAGGGTGTCCACGACAAAGCGAATCACCGCTCCGATGGTCTGCCCCAGCCACTCGAAAAAACTTTCTACCTTCATATGTGCATCCTGATCACGGTTATAGAGAGCTGCTCGCTTTGGCTATCGAGCAGTATGGCTAGTTCCGTGGATCCTGAGGGCTCTTTGAAGGATGTGTTTACTGAACCTGAAAGATTTTCGGCTCTGGGAACAGATTGTTGAGGGTTTCCAGCAGGCGAACGTGATAGATCGGCTTGCGGAACAGGTCCAGCACCTGCAGGCGCAACAAGTCGCTGACGTCTTCCATGTCGGCATGACCCGAGGTGACGATCACCGGCAGGTGCTGGCGCGAAGTATGTTCGCGCAGGCGCTTGATCAGCTGAATGCCGCTTTCCTCCGGCATCCGCAAGTCAGTAATGACCAGGGCGATATCCGGGTGACGGGTCAGTTGCTGCAGGGCAATCTTGACCGAGGACGCAGTGAAGCAACAGAACCCCTCACCTTCGAGCAGTTCTGCCAGCTCTTCATTGGCGTCCTCTTCGTCATCAACCAGGAGCAGCTGTTGGCGTGGGGGTTGGACGGCCATTATGAATACACCTATAAACGTTGGTAACGGCCCGGAATCTTAAACACTTTGCCCTTTCCCCATCAAGAGACCGCTGTCCCGCCCAGGGCGACCAGAACCTGGTTGAAGATGATTTTGACCTGAGCGCTGATGGTGGGAACGAAAGCCACGATAGCCACTGCAACCATGGCGGCCAGAAGAACGTATTCGATAGCCGACGCACCTTCCTTGTTTTTCAAAAAGGCCTGAATGTGCGTGTAGATGCTTATGTACAGGTTGGTAAGGAACATCTCAATTCTCCTTGCACCATTCGTGGCGCGGGTAGTACCAGCTGTTTTCGTACATCACCTTGCAGTTACAGCATTGCCCTCAACTCGCGAACCCACAATCGTAATAAAGCATTAATCACAAAGTTATAGGTGCTCTTCAGTGCCTGCATTCGGGGGCTGGAAAGGGATATTTCAGAGGCTTAATGGCGTTTTGAGTGACGTGGACTACCTTCATATAGCGACATGGGGATTGTTCTTCATTGCCTATTGCGAAGTTGATGCGTTGGATTGAGGTGATCATGCGATGACAAAGGAAGCGTTGCCATGAGCAGTCGAATCACCATGGTGCTTGCTATTGTTTTCTTGCTCGGCGCGATATTGGCCGGGTATCTGGGGATAGTCGTCAGTAAGGAGCCGGCAGCGCCGCCTGTGGAAGCGCCGGTTGTTCAGGCACCGCCACCGCCTGTAGAGGTCGCGCCTGCACCGCCTCCCGTGGAAGATGCCTTGCGTCAGAATGTTGTGGTGCTGGCGCGCGATGTCCCTGCCTATACCCCGCTGACGGCTGACGATCTGGTGATCGAACGCCTCAAGGTGGCGCCTGCCGGGAGTTTCAGCAAGATCGAGGACATCGTGGGGCGCAGCACCTGGCGTAGCCTGGCGGCTGGCACCTGGCTGAGCGAAAGCAGCTTCGAGGCGGGGGGAACGCTTGCCCGGATGATTCGCCCCGGCGAGCGGGCATTGGCCCTGTCCGTCGATGAGGTCATCGGTGCGTCCGGGCAACTCAGCCCGGGCGATTATGTCGATGTGTTGCTTTATCTGCCTCAGGATACCGAGGGCTCGGCCCGTTCCAGTCAGGTGGTCGTCCCGGCCTTGAGAATCCTGAGTGTGGGCGAGCTGCTTGGTCCGACCCGCGATGGCAAGCCTGCCCAAAACATCAACGCCGAAGAACGTCTCAAGCTGGAACAGCGGCGGGTCAATGCCCGGACGGTGGTGGTGGCCGTGCCCGAAACATTGATGTCGCGTTTGCTGCTGGCCAGCCAGACCGGTGTGTTGCGTCTGGCCGTGCGCAGTGCGGATGAAGGCAACCTGCAGGAGTACTGGGCGAGTGAGCCTGGTCGCCCCGATGTTGCCGTTCGCCTGGATTCTGCCAGACGCAATCTGGTGCAGTTCAACCAGTTGAGCCTGGAGAGTCCGTCCGGCAATGCCGGTGCGGCCCGCCCTCATGCCGTCGAAGTCATACGCGGCAACCAGGTTACGCAACAAACTCCCTGATTGAGCAAGGATGCATTTGATGAGTCGACGTTTCGTGCCGGTTTCAAAACGCAGTGTGTTGTTTTTGCTCCTCGCCGGACTGTGCGTCGATTCAAGTTGGGCAGCCCCCGCCAATTGTGCGGGGCTTGCGGCCATGCCGGCGGTTCTGGAGGTCACTCAGGGCGTACAGCAGGACATCGGTTCGCCGGTGCCCATTACCCGGATTGCCGTGGGCGATCCCAAGGTTGCCGATGTCTATGTCAGCGGTAATAAAGGGTTTCTGCTGACAGGCGTAGCCCCGGGTGCAACCAGTCTGATGGTCTGGACGGCCTGTTCGACCGCGCCTCGGCAGAGCATGGTGTTTGTGCGCGGGCGGGCGACGGCTTCGATGGTCGACACCGTACCGGTGCCCTCTGCCGAAACGCCACTGCCCAGTCAGGTTCAGACCGACATCCGTTTCATTGAAGTCAGCCGCTCCAAACTCAAGGAAGCCAGCACTTCGATCTTCGGAGCAGGCTCCAACAACTTCCTGTTCGGCTCGCCTGGCACCGTGACCGATGTCACGGTTTCCCCCGGTACGGTCGGCTCCACGCGGCCAGCCATCGGTTTGAATAACAGCAATTTCAATATTGTGTGGGGCGGCGGCAGCAGCAAGGTGCTGGGCATGATCAATGCGATGGAGGGCAGCGGCTTTGCCTACACGCTGGCCCGGCCCAGCCTCGTGGCATTGAACGGACAAAGCGCGAGTTTCCTGGCGGGTGGCGAGTTCCCGGTGCCGGTGCCCAGTGGTGATGGCAACGGTATTTCCATTGAATACAAGGAATATGGCGTGCGCCTCACCCTGACGCCGACAGTGGTCGGGCGTGACCGGATCCTGCTCAAGGTGGCCCCTGAAGTGAGTGAACTGGACTTCTCGGCCGGTATCACCATTTCCGGGACTACGGTCCCTGCGCTCAATGTGCGCCGTACCGATACCAGTATTTCCCTGGCCGATGGCGAAAGCTTTGTCGTCAGCGGGCTGATCAGCTCCAGCAATATTGCGTCGGTGGACAAGTTCCCCGGCCTGGGCGATATCCCGATCATCGGGGCGTTCTTCCGTAACTCGCAGATCCAGCGCGATGAGCGTGAGCTGCTCATGATCGTGACGCCGCATCTGGTCCAGCCCCTTGCCGTCAATGCGCAATTGCCGTCGCTTCCGGGTGAAGGCCTGCGTAATTACGACCCGAATTTCTTCCGTATGTACTTCCTTGAAAACGGTGATTTCGATCGCCGTAGCGGGTTATCTCAATGAGTCAGAGCCTGAGCCAGACGTTCCTGGCCATCACCCGTAACCCCACGGACCTTGAATGGTTGCAAGGTGCGCTGGGTTCGCTGGGGCAAGTGGTCAGTGCGGGCAGTGGCAGCCTGGATGATTTGCTGGCATTGGTGGACGTGACCTTTGCCAGCGTGGTCTTTGTCGGGCTGGACCGTGAGCATCTGATGAACCAGAGTGCGCTGATCGAAGGTGCGCTGGAAGCCAAGCCGATGCTGGCGATCGTCGCTTTGGGCGACGGTATGGATAACCAGTTGGTGCTCAATGCCATGCGTGCCGGGGCCAGGGATTTCGTGGCCTATGGCTCGCGCTCCAGTGAGGTGGCGGGTCTGGTTCGGCGATTGAGCAAACGCCTGCCGGCGGTGACCCCCAACCCCAACATGAGCGGCCTGTCGGTGCTTTATGGCGCCCAGTGTGATGGCGATGGTGCCCTGATTGCCTCTCACCTGGCGACCGTGGTGCAGAAGGCCGGGCAGCGCACGTTGCTGCTGGATCTGGGGTTGCCGCGCGGTGACAGCCTGTCGATGCTGGGGCTTGAGTCGTCGTTCAGTTTCGGTGATGCATTGCGGCACCTGCGCAGGCTGGACGCCACCCTGATCGACAGTGCATTTACCACGGCGGACAGTGGCCTGCGCATCCTGGCCTATACCGAGGCCGACGATCACCTTGAACAGTCCAGTGCTGCCGAGCTGTACATGCTGCTCAGTGCCCTGCGTCAGCATTTTCAACATGTCATCGTGAACCTGGTCGGTCAGCCGGACAGTGAAGCCTTGCGCACCTTCGTCACCCACTGTGACCAGTTGCTGTGGTACTCCGACCAGAGTGTGCTGGAGTGCCGCCGTAACCTGGCGGTGCTCAACCTGTGGCGGGAAAAGGGCATGAAAATGCAACACGCCGGGCTGTTGATCGACCGCTACCTGCGCTCGGTGGCACCCAACTCGGAAACCGTGGGTAAAACGTTCGGCCTGCCGGTGATTTCGGTACTGCCGCTCAGCCCGGAGTTGCGGCTCAACGCCAAGAACCAGGGCGTTTCGCTGTTCGATCTGGCCCCTCGTGAGGCGCTGTGCTCTGGATTGCGCCGCCTGGGCGAGCATCTGGTCCGTCACTCTGACGCTTATGAAAAACCCACTGAAAGCTTTTTCGCTCGACTATGGGGGAATAAATAATGCCGGAGAAATTGTTTGGCGTTTCTTCACGTGCCCAGGGTGCTGCGGATGACGGGCAGGGGCTCAAGCTGGTGCTGCATCGCTACATCATCGATGGCATCGAAGAGAGTGGCAGGAACCTGCTCGAAGGTTCTCGCCCGGCGTTGTCGCAATTTGTGGTCGACAAGGTTGCCGAGTATGTCGCCCGGTTGCGGCTGGCCATTTCACGCTACGAGATGGAGCGGCTTGCCGAGGAACTGGTCGATGAGCTGACCGGGTTTGGCCCGCTGGAGGTCTTGCTGCGCGATGGTGCCGTGACGGAGATTCTGGTCAACGGGCCGAGCAAGGTGTTTGTCGAGCGCGATGGTGTGCTGCACCACACGGACCTGCGTTTCATTGACTCGCACCATGTGGAGCGTGTCATGCAGCGGATTCTGGCCCCCCTGGGGCGCCGCCTGGACGAATCGTCCCCGATGGTGGATGCGCGCTTGCCTGACGGTAGCCGGGTCAACGCGATCATTCCGCCCATCGCTCTGGACGGGCCGTGCCTGTCGATCCGGAAGTTTCGCAAGGACATGCTCAAGAGTGCCGACCTGGTGGCGATGCAGACCATTGACCAGCCGATCTTCGATTTCTTCCAGGAGGCGGTGGGCAAGCGTTGCAATGTCTTGGTCAGTGGCGGTACGGGCACCGGTAAAACCACCATGCTCAACGTCCTCAGCCAATTGATCGACACTCATCAGCGGCTGGTGACCATCGAGGACGTTGCCGAGTTGCAACTGAGCCACCCCCATGTGGTCCGCCTTGAAACCCGTCCGCCCAATGCCGAAGGGCATGGCGAAGTGCGCGCCAGCGACCTGATCCGCAACTCCCTGCGGATGCGTCCGGACCGCATCATCCTGGGGGAGATCCGGGGTGTGGAGGTGCTGGATGTTCTGACGGCGATGAACACCGGTCACGATGGCTCCATGAGCACGGTTCACGCCAACAATGCCCAGGACGCCTTGTTGCGTCTGGAAACGCTGGTGGGCCTCACCGGCCGGCAGATTCCCGAAAAGACCCTGCGACAAATGATCTGCGCCGCCCTGGACGTCATCATTCAGCTGGCTCGCCTGCCCGATGGGCGACGCTGTGTCAGTGAGGTGGTGGAAGTGGTGGGTATCCGCGACGATATCTATGTCACCAACACCCTGTTCCGTCTGGACCGCCGTACCGGCATCGGTTTTCTGCGCGAGGCTGTTCACGCGGCGGGCGACAAACTGCGGCCTTCTTACTGATGTGAGCCCGGGAGCAACGGCATGAAAGCGTCATGGGTGCTGGCTGTCATTTTCGTGCTGTTGCTGGGGGCCGCGGCCTATATGTTCTATCTGGCCTTGAACCGGGGCGCCAGTGAGCGAGTGATGCAGCGTCTGCAGGTAGGGCAGCCGCAGGCGGTCGAGGAAAAACCGGGCTGGGAGCGTCTGGATCGTGCCTTTCTGCGAGCGGGGCTGGGCAGGCCGACCGAGCGTATCGGTCTGGCTATCACGCTGTGGACGCTGTCGGCGTCGCTGGGGTATGGCTTGGGTGACTGGTTCGGATTCGGGGTCGGCCTGGTGGCCGCTCCGTTGATGCTGCGCATGTATGTTTCCTGGCGTTATCGCAAGCGTGTTCGCCGCATGATCGAACAGTTGCCGCAACTGCTTGACCACACCGTGCGCAGCCTCAAGTCGGGCCGGACGCTGGCGGATGCCGTCTTGCATGGCATCGAGGCGGCAGATCAGCCGCTCAGAAGCGGCATGCGGCGTATCGAGCGCAATGTGCAGCTGGGGGTCAGTCTGCCCGATGCGGCGCGGGATTTTGCCGAGCTGTATGAGCGTGACGAATTTCACCTCTTTGCCCTTGGGCTGCGGGTCAACCATCGGTATGGAGGTAATGCCAGTGAACTGATGGAGAACCTGATCAAGCTGATTCGTGAGCGTGAGCAGGCGAGTCGTCAGTTGCGGGCCATGACCGGCGAAACGCGCATGACCGCTTTTGTGCTGGCGCTGCTGCCCATCGCGATGGTCGGCTATTTCATGGTGACCAACCCCAACTACCTGATGCACATGTGGGATGACACGGGCGGTCAACGCATGTTGATTGTGGCGTTTGTCTTTCAGGTCATGGGGTGTCTGGCGCTGTGGCGCATGCTGCGGAGTGTTTGAGATGGCGCTCTTGATCAGTGCAGTGTTACTGGTGGCGTCGGCCTTGTTGCTGCTGTCCAACATGGCTCGTCAGCGTCGCAACGAGCGCCAGGTTGCATTGCGTCTCAAGGGCCAGATGGTGCGTGAAAGCCGCATCGGCAGCTGGCTTCGGCTGTTGGGCGATACGCGCATCGGGCAGCGCTCGATCAGCCTGGACACCGAAACCCAGCTCTTGCTCAACCGTGTTGGCTGGCGTCGCGCCAGTAAGCGTTCGCTGTATGCCGCGTGCCAGATTGGCGTACCGATCGGGCTTTTTGGCCTGGTCGTGCTGGTTCAGGTGCTGTTTTTCAATGACCTCGAACAACCTGTCATTGCCCCCATATTCGCCTTGGGGGTGGGCTACCTGATACCCAAGCGGGCGCTGGCGGCCTTCGCTCAATATCGCCAGAAACAAGTGGTCGTGGAAATCTCCACCTTCATTCCTCTGCTGCGCATCCTCTTCGAGTCCGGCATGGCGGTAGAGCAGGCGCTGCGGGTGCTGAGCAGCGAAGGCAAGGACTTGCTCCCTGTTCTGTCAGAAGAGATTCGCGTCATCCTGATTCGGGTCGACTCCGGGCTGGAGCTGGGCGAGGAGTTGAGAAAATCCGCCACCCTGCTGGCGGTGGATGAGTTCAGCGATACCTGCGTGATTCTCAACCAATTGATCCATCAGGGCGGCGGGGCGTTGAGGTCACTGCTGGCGCTCAAGCAATTGCTCGACGACCGTCGCCTGACCCGTTTGCAGGAGTACATCTCCAAACTGTCCGCCAAGATGTCTGTGGTGATGATGGTGTTTTTATTTCCGGCGCTGCTGATTGTTCTGGCAGGCCCTGGATTTACCGCTATCGGTCATGCTCTGGGCGGCCGATGAGAACGCATGAAGGAAACCGTTCAATGAAAGCAGTGATGACGCTCCTCGGGGCTTTGATGTTGAGCGGGTGCGCCAGCCAGGGCGGAGCGCCCTGGCTGGCGTCATCGACCGTTGCCGGGCAGTGCCCCAAACTGACTTCCGATCAGGAGTTCTCTCTGAACCTGGCCCAGAACATGGCCGATGAGGGGCGTCTGCATGCGAGTCTGGCCAACCTCGAGAGCCTGCCCGATGACCTTGACGAAGTGCGCTTGCGCAAGGCCAGGGTGTTGCGGTTGCTGGGCAGTCGCGAAGCCGAGCCGTTGTATCGCAGCCTGCTGGGCACTTGCCGGGCGGCGCAGGGCGAGCATGGTCTGGGGCAGATAGCGGCATCGCGAGGGGATAATGTCCAGGCTCAGCAACACCTGCTCAGGGCGAGCAAACTGGCGCCCACCGATGAAAAGATTCGCAATGACCTGGGCGTGGTTTATCTCAATCAGTTGAAGCTGGAGCAGGCCCGCTTCCAGTTTCTGACGGCCATCGAGCTCAAGCAGTCCGACACGCTGGCCGCTGCCAACATGGTCACCTTGCTGATCTATCAGGACAACTGGACACAGGCGGCCGAACTGGCTTCCAGAGCCGGGTTGACCGCGCAGCAGGTCAACGATGCCCAGGCACGTGCAGAAAAGCTGAAAACGCCTGCCGCCACACGTTCGACTCCGACCGGCCAGGTGGCGGCCATGGTTGACCCGGTCGGTCGTCAGGCAGAGGGAACATCGCCATGAAACGTGAAATCCTCAGTGCTCTCTGTGCACTTGGACTGTGTAGCGCCGCATGGGGGATCGATGAAGGACCGTCCTCGGAGCCACAGAAGCAGACGGAAGCCTGGCTGCAATTGCAGGTCCGTGGCCATGCTGCGTCGCCCGTCCCGCAGACCATGACCCCTTCCGAGCGTGACCAGAGCCTGCAACGCTGGCTCAACAATAACCATCCGATTCCAGAGTTCTATGAGCAGAAAAAGGAGGGGAGCGTTTCGTCTGGCGGGAAATAAAGACCGTCCTGTCGTGATGACGCAAGACGGCCTTTACGTTGCGGCTATTCAGTGGGCGGTTACGCGGGGCCGGTTGGGCGACAGAGCCAGTGCCAGTTGAGTGCGATTGTGCATGTGGGTCAGGCGCAGCACTTGCGACACATAGAGTTTCACGGTGTTTTCCGTGATGCCCAGTTCGCAGGCGATCTGGTAGTTGGTCTGGCCTTTGCTGACCAGAAGGGCGACTTCAAGCTGCCGGGGCGACAGCTGGGCAAAGAGTTTGTTTTCAGGGTCGGAGTCGTCTTGCGCGGGCGCGGGCTGATCCTTATCCAGATTCTTGTACAGATCGTCGATGGACGCTGCCAGATACTGAAGCTTTTCGTTGAGTAACCCTAGCTGCTGAAGGTTCTTTTGCCGCTCCTGCAAGGCCAGTTCCTGGGCCTGGACGCCTTGAAGCAGTTCTTCCAGGTCGACGGGTTTCTGATAGTAGTCGGCAATGCCGGCCCGCAACGCCTTGATCACATCCTTTTTCTCGGCCTGCCCGGTCAGCATGATGGCCTCGAACAGGTGCTTCTTGCCGCCGATGATTTTCATCGCCTCGACCATTTCAATGCCGTTCATGCCCGGCATGTCCAGGTCGCACAGTACAAGACCGATGCTGTCGTCGTGACGGAACTGCTCGATGGCTTCGGGGCCGGAGTGGCAGCAGATGCAGTGATAGCCATTGGTTTTGAGGAAGTCGTTCAGTTCCTCAACGATAAGAGGCTGGTCATCGACAATCAGAACTTTCACGGTCGAATGCTTCTTCACGCGCTACTCCATGCCGGCGAGCCACGACAACTGGCGATACCTGGTCCCTGTCAGCAAAACACGGTCTACGATTTAACGTAGTCGTACTTTCCGGCTATGTACATAGAACGAATGCGCGATACGACTACTGGATGCACAACGCTATCAATGAAAAACCGGCCAGCAGAAACGGCGAGAACGGATATTTGTTTGTCGTTTCGGTATTCATGCAGGCGTAACGCTCTGTAAACCATTGGCCCATAAGGGGCCAGATTTTTTGACGCAGTGCCAGCCAGAGCAGCGTGGCCAGTGCGGCCCCGATAAACGTGCCCAGCACATACAGACTGCCAGTCGCCAGGGCCAATGCCGCCATCAGCTTTACATCGCCGGCCCCGAGTCGGCCCAGGGCATAGCCGGGCAGAGTCAGTGCCACGGCCAGTACCAATGCCCAGCCTCCGTCGCTGGCTTCAAGGCCCAGCCAGGTCTGGCCGCTGTACAACAGATACCCGAGCGCCAGGGCAAAACCGCCCAGTGTCAGCCAGTTGGAGATCTGTCGCTGCCGGGCGTCTTGCTCGGCGCACGCTACGAACCATATCAGTAGGAAAAGTAATTCCATTGTATAAAAAACATCCTGTTTCCTTGAAAGAACCTATGCTGTCTTGAGGTAGTAAATGTCAGGGTGGACGTCGACATGCCATTAGCCCTTAACAGATCCTCTCCTCGAAAACAGAAAGGGGCCGCCGCGATCGAGTTCGCGGTGGTGTTCGTTGTGTTCTTCGCGGTGTTCTACGGTGTGGTGAGTTATAGCCTGCCATTGCTGATGGTGCAGTCTTTCAATGCCGCAACCAGTGAAGCGGTGCGTCGCAGCGTGGCGTTGAGCCCTACCGTGGCCAACTACAGCACGCTGGTGACGAGCCAGGCGCAGTCGGTGCTTCTGGCACAACTGAACTGGATACCTCCGGCGCTGGGTTTCAGCGCTTCCGACACCAGCGTGAGCTATACGGGAGGTGTCCTGACCGTGTCGATCAATTACCCCAAAAGCAAGCTGACGAGAATTCTGCCGGTCTTGACCCTGCCAGGAATCGGCGAAGTACCGAACCTGCCGACTAATCTTTCTGCCCAAGCGAGTCTGCAACTTGTCCCTTGATAAAACGCGTTTGAGTCGTTGGCTGGGGCGTTCCGACGCGCCTGCTGCCCCGCAATCGACGCCTTCGGCCGTCGATCCCGAACCAATTGGCGCAGACCTCTATCTTTTGCTCGATGGCGAAGGACGGGTGCAGAGTGTCAGCCCGCATTTGCTTTCGCGCCTGGGGATCACCCTCCCGGCCGTCACGATGCAGCGCCTGATCAGTCTGTTGCTGCCCAACAGTGCGCTGGTGATCGAAGGGGTGCCGCAGGACTGGATCGGCCATATGCTCGATCTGGACTTCAAGAGTACCGACGCGCACGTCCTGCATGCCCGCGGCTGGGTACAGGCTCATGGCAAGGACTGGTTGTTGCAGTTGATGGACATCAGCGACCTGATGGAAGAGGCCAGCGCTGCCCGCAGCCGTCAGCAGTGTCTGCGTTTTGCCGGACAGATTGCCGAGAGAATACGGGTGTGCAGTGTCGATCGGCTGACGGCGGTAGTGGCGGAGCAGCTGGAAGAGCTGGCGCAACTCTGGCACATCCCTTGTGTGGCTCTGGTGCTGCCTGAAGTCAACGGCGTAGGGTGGCGGGTATACAGCCAGTATCACGCCCATACCGCCCCCGAGTTATGGCAGGTGGGGCAACGCCTGGGTGTCGAACTGGACCGGCTGGACGCTAACATCAGCCATCAGTTGGCGTTTGGTGCCGGTACTGACCTGGTGCAACTGCAAAGCGCTTTCGGCAATGCCGATGGTTTTGTCATGCCCCACAGCCGTGACAGCGTGGCCAAGGCCTGGCTGATGTTCGGTTTCTACAATGCGCGGCAACAGGCCCCCGACCTGGGCGAACGCGAATGGCTGAACCTGTGTTCGGCCCTGGCGGGCCCGGTCCTGTTCCGCATGTCGGAGCAGCATAATCGTCATCATGTCGAGCGCCTGGCTGTGCTGCAGGACCTGTTGGGCACGGGATGGTGGGAATTGCTGCCGGCCAGCGACGAAATCCTGCTGGCCCCGCAACTGGCGCGCAGCCTGCGTCTGAATGACCGGGTCGAACGTCTGTCACGCCAGGACTGGCTGGCGATGATTCACCCGGCCGATCGACAAGAGCTGACCAGCCGTCTTTCCCAGTTGCGGGACAAGGGCACGCCGATGCTGCTGTGTGTGCGTCTGGCCCAGACCGACCCTGCCCAGGACAATATCTGGTTTCGCATCCAGGGGCAGGCCCTGATCAGTGGTCAGGTTCAGCGCGTGCTGGGGTTCATGCTGGATGTCAGCGATATCAAGAACCAGGAGACCGAGGCCGCCGCGGCCCATGCCCGGCTGGACAACCTGATCGCCAGTTCGCCGGCGGTGATTTATGTCCAGCGCTATGACCAGGGCAGCCTGGAACCGAGTTTTTTCAGTGACAGCCTTACGCCGCTGCTGGGCTGGACACTGGCCGATTGTGTCAATGGCCAGCTTGCCGAGTTCATCCACCCCGATGACCGGGACATCTGGTTCGAGCGCAACCGGCACCTGCTGCGTGAAGGTTTCGTCAGTCGCCGTTACCGGCTGCGTAGCAAGGATGGCAGTTATCACTGGTTGCTGGATGAAGCGCGTCTGCTGCGCGACGACCTGGGCATGCCGGTGGAAGCTGTCGGCCTGTGGCTGGATGTGACCGACGCGACACTGGCGGCCGAACAGGTCCGCAAGAGCGAGGAGCGTTACCGGATTCTGGTCGAAGACTCTCCGGCGATGATCTGCCGCTATACCCCGGATCTGGTACTCAGCTTCGGCAACCGTCCATTGGCCAATTACATGGAGTGCACGCCGGAACAACTGACGGGCATTAATCTGGGCGACTGGTTGTCGGATGAGCAGCGCGAGGCCTTCAAGGCACGTATTGCCCAGTTGACGCCTGAGTCCCCCATGAGCACCGCGGAAATCTGCATTGAGCTGCCCGGTCGCGAATACGCATGGTGGATATGGGCCGATCGGGGTGTGTTCGACGAAGATGGCAAACTGGTGGAAATTCAGGCGGTAGGGCGCGATAACACTGATGTGCGGCGTTCGCGGATGCAACTGAACCAGAGCGCGAAAATGGCCACTCTGGGCGAGATGGCGACCGGTCTGGCGCATGAGATCAACCAGCCGCTCAATGTCATGCGCATGGCGGTGGTCAACGTCCTCAAGCGGCTTGGCAAGGGCGATGTGGATATCGAATACCTCACGGAAAAACTCAATCGCATCGACACCCAGGTCCAGCGGGCTGCCCGGGTGGTGGATCACATGCGGGTGTTCGGCCGTCGTTCGGAAATCGAAGAGCAACTGTTCAACCCGATACAGGCCGTGGAAGGCACCATTTCGATGCTTGCCGAGGGCATGAAGAGCAAGGGTGTGCAGATCCGGATCGGAGAGATGTGTGCAACGGTGCAAGTGCGCGGGCATGTCGATCAACTGGAGCAGGTGTTGATCAACCTGATGGTCAACGCCCGGGACGCCTTGTTATCGCGTCGGGAAAAGGACCGGGATTTCGAGCCCTGGATCAGTCTCGGCGTGGAGGAGGACGAGAACATCATCCGGTTGTCGGTTCAGGACAATGGTGGTGGTATCGACCCTCGTTTGCTGGAGCGCATTTTCGAGCCGTTCTTCACCACCAAGCCGGTGGGGGTCGGTACCGGTCTTGGGTTGTCCGTCAGCTATGGCATCGTCGATCAGATGGGTGGCCAGTTGAGCGTCAGCAATGTCGATGAGGGCGCCCGATTCCAGATCGAGCTGCCGATTTTCAAACACGCTTAAATCACCAGCTTGGCCTGCCCGAAGTTGCAACTGAGGTTGGCCCCGACCTCGGCGGGTGCCAGGGTCAGTCCCAGCGCGTCGAGCAGCGGGTCCACGACCGATTGCAACAGTGGCCTGAGGGTGCTGGCGACGATCCCGTCCAGGCTGGTGGTAATGGAAGCCAGCAGAGAGGCTGCACCGGTTATCACGTTGCCCAGGCCATTGGGGCTGGTGGTCGACGGTTTGTAGACGCTGACCTTCGCGCCTGAAATGACGCCATCGAGCAGGGTGCTGGCGAGAACCGAGGCCGCAGGATCGGGCGGGAAGTAAGGTGGACTGCTGACTTCCGGCAGGCTTGTAAGAGGGGGCGCGCTGAAGGTGGCATTGGTTGCGGCCGAGCTTCCCAGCGGCGACTGGCTGATAGGGTCGAAACTGATGCCGATCCCTCCGCCGCCAAAGGGAACCCGTGTCGTGCAACTGCCCAGAAGCCCCAGAATCTTCTGGCAGGTCTGGGTGCCGATATCGATGACCGGAATGGGAAGGGCGGTGATGGCAGAGGGATCGGTGCTGGCCGGAAATGCACTGGCACTGTCGATCAGGCCGATCTTGGCGTTGATCAAGGCCGTATCGGTGTGAATGGTCAGGCTCTTGTTGGTGTTGCTCGTGCAGGTGTAGCCCGTGACGTAACTGTCTGCACTGGCCAGTGAAAGGCTCAGGTCGATTCTGGGGCCTGCACTGGAGGATGAGCTTGAGGTCAACAGTTTGATGTCCGATACCATGCAACTGGTCAGGCCGAGGGCGCAGGTGGTCGAGCCCAGCAGGCCGGCGAGGTTCAGGCTCAGGGCGCTATTGAGTACTGGCGTGAGGCTGCTGACCAGCGAGGTGGCGGTATTGACCAGTGGTGTGATGGCCCCCAGGACTGGCAGATTGATCGACACCAGTGTCCGCATCTGCGCCGTGCGCACATAAATCCTGTTTGCGCCTGTCTTGGGGTTGAGCGGGTCGATCTTGCTGGGGTCGCCCACCGCCGACAGTTGCGGTGGTTCAATGACCTGAACCTTGGCCGTGACCTGTGCCAGGCCCGCCAGATTGATCTGCGCTGCCGCTGAGATGCCGTTCTTGTCATTGGCCAGTTGAGCGAGCCCCTGGACCAGGTCGAACACACGCAGGCTGGTATTGAGCGCGGCAATGTCCGTGCCGCCTTGTATCGAGAGCAAGTCACCGAGCAGGACGGTGGTCGACCCGGCCGCGACCTGCAAGGCTTGCAGGCCTGAAAGCGTCACGGTGCCGTTCAGTGTTCCTGTCTGGTTCAGAACGTTGATCGCGCTCTGGATCAACTGGCTGACAGCGACATTGGTATTGAGTACGTCGGTGTAGCCTACGGCCGTCAGATTCAGATCTGTCTTCAGACGGTTCAAATAGCTGAGCAGGTTGAGTTCGGTATCGGCAAGTCCTTGCCAGCTCGCAACACTGAGGTTCAGCGCCCCGCCCAGCATGCCGCCCACAATCGGATTGAGCAGCGCCGCCTTGGCGCTGTCGATCGTTACGGCGGCGCTACGAATCGTCAGTGCGGCCAGAGGCGGAGTGCTTGCCGCGACCGCAGTGGCACTCAACAGGGCATTAGGGGGTATGGGTTTGTTGTCGAACAGAGCCCAGATGCCCGTCGCAATACTGCGGGGGACGGTATGACTGGCGATGACCTGTATGGCTTCTGACTTTGTCGAGTCGGCGGTGAATGTACGCTTACTGCTGGCATCCAGTGTCAGGGTGCCGCAATTGACACTCAGCGTGCGGCTATCGGTGCCCACGGTGAAATTGTTACGGGTGGCACTCTGGTTGGCATAAGTCGAGGCGCTGCTTCCGGAGGCGCATGTGCCCTTGCGGCTGGCAGCTTCCAGTGCCGCCATGTCGGCGACCCGTTGTAGCGAGCGTTTCTCCAGATACAGCCTGCTGCTATCGATCACCAGCAGCACGCACAGCAGGGCAATGCCCAAGGTCAATGCCGCCAGCAAACTAAGGGCACCGCGTTGCCGGTCCGCTGTCGCGGCATAACGATTCAGGGGAGACATCAGCACTCCTTCGGCAAAGCCGTCGCTCACTCGCCTGTCTGCAAGGGAGTGTAGTCAAGGCCTCGGGGATGCGCCGGTTTCAGTGTGCCTCTACGAGCGGGACGTTCAGCGCGGCGGGTACTGTTCCAGTATCCGGGCCACGGTGGTGCGCACGATGTTGTCCCGAGTGGCCGGATTGGCCATGTTTTCGCTCAGGATGCGCTCGGTGCTGCCGCGCCAGACCAGTTTGCCGTCCTTGCCGTCGAACAGATCGATCTGCAATGTGGTGACCTTGTAGTCCACGCTACGGGTTTCACTGGGTAACGGGCCGCCCCAGTACCCATAACCTCCCCACGGATTCCAGCCGCCACCGTACGGGGTGCTGACCAGTTGCTGGCGGTCTTCGACGATCAGCCAGGCTTGTACCTTCAGGTCGGAGGCGGCTCCAGCCGGTGCCATGCGCAGGCCACGCTGGTCCAGTTGTTCGCTGATCGACTGGCGAATGCGCTGTTCGGTGAGGTCACTTCTGATGCGCGGGTCTTCGGGCTGATATTGCACGCCGGGCTCTTTCCAGCTCCAGTTGCGGTAGCCACCGAAATCCCGTCGGGCATCGAAGTCACGATTGATCTGGCTGCTCTGGCAGGCCGTGAGCAGCAAGACAAGAGAAAGCAGGGCCAGGCGACGAAACATGGCAGTTCTCCGAAAGGGTTATGAAGGAGGATACGCCGTCAGGGCCTGTTGCACAGCCTGACGTAATGCTTTGCCACGAGAGGCTTCATCGTTGCCGCTCGAGGTGTCGGCGCTGGCGCTCCATACGGGTTGGCCGGTACGGGCATCGAACAGGTTGATCTGCACGACCATCACTTTTTCCTGATAGGTCCGCACGACGGGCACGCTGGCATACCCGCCATAACCGTGGCGGTAGCCGTCGTAACGCCCAAAACCTGCTCCGCCTCCGTAATAGGGGTCGTAATAATCGTCGCGTACCTGACGCAGCCGGATTTCCTGGCGAATCGAAGCGCTGACGTGAACATCTGCCGGTTGCGCGTTGCGGGCCGGGCGCAGGCCGCGTTGGTCAAGCCCGTTGCTGACGGCATCGGCCAGTTGCGCCGAATCCATCCAGGCCGTTCCCGGTGGAAGCTGGCCATTGAGCCAGGCCCAGTTGCGGTAACGGGCGTAATCCCGGGGGGCGGCCGGGTAGGCGCTCATGTCCAGGGTCGTGGCCGCCTGCGGGGGAGCAGGCGGCAGAGGGGCGGAGCTGGCGACGTACGGATTGTCGCTCTGGCAGGCGCTGATGCCGAAGCAGAGGGTGATCAAGGCGAGGATGCGTTTCATGCTGATTGATCTCCGCGGAGGTTTCAGACCGGGCGACATATCCAGTGCAGGTATCGACCCAACCCTGCAAAGCCCGGATGGCGTCGATGGGCCAGCTCCATTTCCAGCAGGTCCTCAAGTTCGGCCCGTGCCTGGAACTCGACCGGCATATAGTCATGGAACACCCGGACGCCGCTCTGGGTTTCGACTCGCCAAAGGCCTTCAAGTTGCGCCGCCAGTTCCCGAGGGTCAAGCGGCTGCTGTGGGGTCAGGCTCTGCTTTTCGCCGGCCATGTCATTCTTGCGCATCTTGCGGAAGTGGCCCTTGAGCAAGTTGCGATAAATCAGCGCGTCTCGGTTGTAGAAGGCCAGTGACAGCCAGCCTTCCGGCCGGGTCAGACGATGCAGCACGGGCAGGATCGTGTGAGGCTCGGCCAGCCATTCCAGCACGGCGTGGCATATCACCAGGTCATAGGGCTCGTTCAACTGGCCGGGCAGCTCCTGCCAGGGAGCCTGAATGAAGGTTGCGGTTTGCCCTGCATCGGCAAAACGCTGGCGTGCGCCTTCTAGCATCGGTTCGGCCGGCTCGGCCAGGGTGACGTCATGGCCGCGCTCTGCCAGCCACAACGACATATGCCCAAGGCCCGCACCAATATCCAGAACACGCAATGGACGCTCCGGCAGCGCCTCGGCAAGGTCGGCCTGTAAAACGGCAAGACGAATGGCGCCTTTGGCACCGCCGTAGATCTTTTCTGCGAAGCGGGTGGCCAACTGGTCGAAATGACGATCGCTCACTTGGCGAATCTCCGTTCGCTGTCCGCCAGCTTGCTGCGCACGACATCTTCCATGTTCAAGCCAAGTTCGCTGCACAGAAGCAACAGATAAAGAACGATGTCACCCACTTCCTGACCTGCATGGGCCAGTTGCTCCGGCGGCAGTTCACGGGACTGGTCTTCGCGCAGCCACTGGAAAATCTCTACCAGCTCGGCCATCTCGACGCTGGCGGCCATGGCCAGGTTCTTGGGGCTGTGAAACTGTTTCCAGTCGTTCTGGTCGCGGATACGGTGCAGGCGTTGGGTCAATTCGTCGAGGTTCATGGGGGTCTCCTGAAGGCGCATAGCTTCAGGGGGAACAGCGCTTCAGGCAAGCCTTCGTAGATGAATCCGTTCTTGCCTCACGAGTCGCTCAGCAAACGAAGGACTTGTAGGACCGGATTCATCCGGGAAGGCATTCTTTCTGACAACGCAAATGTTGTGAATGTAAGGGCCTCTTCCCGGATAAATCCGGTCCTGCTTGTGGCGAGGGATGCCATCGGCAGGAGCGAATTCATTCGCGAAAAAAGTCCGGAGTGAACGCCGTTGTGACGCAAGCGATCACTCCTGCACCGGTTGCCAGCTCCCGATCATGTGCACGATGCCTTGTTCGTTCTCGACACGCAGCTGGCCATGGGAACCCGCTGCGCTGGCCGACAGCACCACATTGTCGGGCAGTCGCACCGGTTTCTGGAATTGCACATGAATTTCGACGTTCGAGGTAGGCAGATGGTCTCCCAGGATGGCCAGGCTGTGGGCCTTGAGCCACATGCCATGGGCGATGGCCCGCGGAAAGCCGAACAGCTTGGCGCTGGGAGCGCTCAGGTGAATCGGATTGTAATCACCGGACACCTTGGCGTATTGCCGACCGATGTAGGAGGGCGCTTGCCAGCGGGCCAGCTCGCTCATGGCCAGGGAGGCCGGTTCAAAGTCACCGCTGATCCCGCCGTCCAGTTTCACATCCTTGCAGAGCATGGTGCTTTCTTCATCCCAGAGCAGACCCAGACCGTCTTCAACCTGGGTGATCAGGTCGAACGTCGCGCCTTTGGCATGCGCTTGCAGGTTGTCTGCCTGAACGCTGACATACAACTGGCTGACGCCTCCAAGCGGACGATGGATCCGGATGCGGTTGGCGATGTGGATCAGGCCCAACAGAGGGAAGGGGAACTCCCGCGAGGTCATCAGTTGCATCTGCAAGGGGAAGGCCAGCACATGCGGGTAGGTGAGAGGCAGAAGGCTATCGTCCTTGAAGCCACAGACACTGCGGTAAGCGGCCAGCTTTTCGGCATCCAGCGACATCCAGTTGCGCAGGCCGAGGTCGGGTAATTGTGTTCCGGTGACCTTGCGCTTCAGTGCCGCCTGTATGAACAGATTCGGCAACGGTTGCAAGGAATCCAGGTAGCGCCAGTGAGCAGTCATTATCCATCTCCTTGAACGAATCCGGGTTCAGGCCCCAATCACACTTTGCCCGCAGACACGCAGCACCTGGCCGGTCACCGCGCCGCTACCGGGCTGACTCAGCCAAGCCACGGCTTCGGCCACATCCTGGGGCAAACCGCCCTGGCCAAGAGAGCTCATGCGTCGACCTGCTTCTCGCAAGGTGAAAGGCATTTCGGCGGTCATGCGGGTTTCGATAAATCCGGGCGCGACGGCATTGATGCTGATACCTCGCGGCTGTAGTGCGGGAGCCATGGCGCGAGCGAGGCCAATAAGCCCTGCCTTGCTGGTGGTGTAATTGGTCTGCCCACGATTGCCGGCCAGACCGCTGATGGAGGCCATCAAGACGATCCGGGCATCGTCGTTCAAGGTGCCGTTATCCAGCAGAGCCTGGGTCAACGTCTGCGGTGCCTCGAGATTGACTGCCAGTACCGAGTCCCAGAAATCCACAGGCATGTTGGCCAGGGTCTTGTCGCGGGTGATGCCAGCGTTGTGCACCAGAATGTCGATTCCACCATTGAGGTGTTCAAGCAGCTGAGTGACGGCTTCGGCGCTGCAAATGTCCAGGGGCAGGGCCTGTCCACCCAATCGTGCGGCCAATGCTTCCAGGTCGCTGCGAGCCTGGGGAACGTCCAGCAGAACGACCTGTGCGCCATCGCGGGCAAGGGTCTCGGCAATCGCGGCCCCGATGCCACGAGCGGCACCCGTCACGACAGCCTTGCGGCCTGCCAGCGGGCGACTCCAGTCCTTGACCTGTGCGGTGCATGAACTCAAACGAATGACCTGGCCCGATATGAATGCGCTTTTGGGGGATAGAAAGAAACGCAAGGCCCCTTCCAGCTGGTCCTGTGCCCCTTCATCCACGTGCAGCAGTTGTACCGTGCCACCGTTGCGCATTTCCTTGGCCAGAGAGCGGCTGAAGCCCTCGATCGCCTGTTGGGTGCTGGCTGCCACAGGGGCCTCAAGGGTCGAAGGGGCCAGCCCGAGGATCACGATATGGGCGCAATGATCCAGGCTGCGCAGCAGAGGCTGAAAGAACTCGCGCAACTGCTTGAGCTGCTCGGGTCGCACCAGCACGCTGGCGTCAAAGACGACGGCTTTGAGCTTCGGGCCTTGTTCGGCAGCCCAGGCCGTGGCGCCGGGAATATCGCTGCCAAAACTGTAGAGCGAGTCGGTCAGGCGCTGGGCGAACAGGCGGATGTGATCCGCGAGAGGTCCGGCACTGATCAGCAGGGTTCCTTCCACAGGCCGCAAGCGTCCGGCTTGCCAACGTTCCAGATGCATCGGCGTCGGCAGGCCTACGGCTTTCACCAGGCGCCGCCCCATGTCGGAGTTGGCAAAGTTGATGTAGCGATCGGACGACATGGAACACTCTCCTTGAGTCGGGGTTCAAAGAAGTGGACCACACTGACGGGACATTTGTTCGTATGTCTCTACGCTGTTCATCTGCCTGTCTGAATAACGCTTGAAGAAAAGGGAGCTTTCCATGACGCAGCTACGTCGGGTCGCCATCATCGGCGGTAACCGGATTCCATTTGCCCGCTCCAGCGGTGCCTATGCCACAGCCAGCAATCAAGACATGCTGACCGCTGCGCTGGAGGGATTGATCGAGCGTTTCAACCTGCACGGGCTGCGCATGGGTGAGGTGGCATGCGGAGCGGTACTCAAGCACTCCCGGGATTTCAACCTGACCCGTGAGTGTGTGCTGGGTTCTCGTCTGAGTGCGCAGACACCGGCTTACGACCTTCAGCAAGCCTGCGGCACCGGCCTTGAGGCTGCATTACTGGTCGCCAACAAGATTGCCCTGGGGCAGATCGAGTGTGGTATCGCCGGAGGCGTGGACACCACATCCGATGCGCCGATAGGCATCAATGAAGAGCTGCGTACCCTTCTGTTGCAGGCCAATCGCAGCAAGACCAGTGCGGACAAGCTCAAGGCCTTCCTGCAAATGCGGCCCCGGCACCTCAAGCCCGAGTTGCCCCGTAACGGCGAACCGCGTACGGGCTTGTCCATGGGCCAGCATTGCGAACTGATGGCTCAAACCTGGGGAATCGAGCGCGAGGCGCAGGATCAACTGGCGCTGGAAAGCCATCTGAAAATGGCGGCAGCCTATGCCGAAGGCTGGCAGAGCGACCTGATGACGCCTTATCGAGGACTGACTCGGGACAACAACCTGCGTCCCGACCTGACGCTGGACACGTTGAAGGGCCTCAAGCCTGCTTTCGAGCGCAGCGCCAGGGGCACATTGACGGCGGGCAACTCGACGCCACTGACCGATGGTGCCTCGCTGGTCTTGCTGGCCAGTGAGGAATGGGCCAAAGAGCGCGGATTACCGGTATTGGCGTACTTGCGTGATGGCGAGACGGCAGCCGTGAACTTCGTCAAGGGAGAAGAAGGCCTGTTGATGGCGCCTGTGTATGCGGTGCCGCGCTTGCTCGCACGCAACGGCCTGACCTTGCAGGACTTTGATTACTACGAAATCCATGAGGCCTTCGCTGCTCAAGTGCTGTGTACGCTCAAGGCCTGGGAAGACGCCGAATACTGCAAGACCCGTCTGGGCCTTGATGCTCCCCTGGGAGCCATCGACCGCAGCCGGATCAATGTGAAAGGCAGCTCACTGGCCGCCGGGCATCCTTTCGCGGCAACGGGTGGGCGGATCGTTGCCAACCTGGCCAAACTGCTGGCCGTGGCAGGTCAGGGGCGCGGTCTTGTTTCCATCTGTGCCGCAGGTGGGCAAGGGGTGACTGCTATTCTGGAGTTGTGAACCCGGCTCCCCATTGCACGCCTGCCTGTCCGCTTGCAGTGGGGGGCTGATTCAAAAGTCCAGGCTCAGTGCAACACTCACACCCTGTTGCGTCACGTCATCACTCTTGCGCCAGTTGTAGCCTGCACGCAGTGTCAGGTCGCGGCTCAGTTTCTGACTCAATCCAAGGCTGGCACGGTTGAGATTGCGCTGCGGTGCGTAACCCTCAAGGGTGAAGTCAATGGACGGAACACTGTTGAGCGCCATGGTCACGTCCTGCCGGTCGGTCTCGAACTCCCGCTCATGGGCAAACTCTCCCCAGAGCCGGGTCGATGACGTCAGTTGGAATTTGCCTTGTAGCCCCACGCCTGCCCGCCGGGATTTACGGGTCTGATCACTGAAGGTCAGAGCGGTCGAGCGGCTGCTCTGTTCCGAGTAGCCCTCCACATCCACATGGGCGTAATCGGCGCTGATGAAGGGCGACAGATGCCAGCGGCTTGCTGTCCCGGCGATATCAAAACCCAGCCGTGCGCTGGCAGCCCAGAGCTTGCCATCGGTGTCGCCTTTCTCCTGTCCTTCGCTGACGCCCAGCGCGAATGTACGCTCGGCCTTGTCGTAATCCAGATGCCCGCCGGATGCGGCCAGGTCTCCCCACCAATGGTTCGCCTGATATTGCACAAAGACCGTCGCGATGTAGCTGTTGAGCCGGTATTCCGAGTCTTGCGCACCCGCTTCCAGGCGCTGGCGATAAACCCCGGCGACCAGCCCGGTGCGCCAGTGCTCGGCGAATCGGTAGCTGCCGCCGAGGGTCAGGTTATAGCCACGACCGTCAGCATCGGCAGAGGTGTCCTGAGCGTCGAAGTCCACTTTTTGACCGCCCGCAGCCAGTATGCTCCGCCACTGCCCCACGGCTTGCCAATCTCCCCAATCGTTCAGCCATTGGGCGCGCAGTTCGTCCTGCTGGATGCGTAATGTACTGTTGGCCATTTCCGGGAGCAGGGTGATTTCCCAAGGGGCAGCCAGCAGCGAATAGGCGTAGTCGGCAAACAGCCGTTGGGCTGCGACGGTCGGATGGACACGATCATTGAAGAACAATCGGTTCGGGTCCGGTGTTGCACTGTCCAGGCCGTAGGTGCTGTTTTCATCGCAACCTGCGCCGTTGAAGCAGGTGCCCACCAGATCCTGGTCGGCTGCGAAACCGAAGCGGCCGGGATCGGCCAGGGTTTCACTGATGAAGAGCGGGACGTTGAGAGGGATGATCTGGGCGTCGATCTGCTCCAGCCGACTGACCAGCTGTTCATTGAAGTCTGCACTGAGCGCCGAGGTTACGGGTTGCAGGATCGTGCCGCTCAGAAGCGGCGTCAGGCCGATGTCCGGGAGCAGCCAGACCATGATGTAACGGGCTCCCGCTTGTTGCAGCGCCTGAACGCTGTCGGCCAGATTGTCGGCGGCGTCCTCGGCATCATCACTGCTCAGCACCTGACCTTGCAGGAAGTCATTTCCGCCACCTGTCAGGTAATACAACGCATTGGGATCGGCCTGAAAGTTGTTGCCCGGCAGGTAGCCCGTCCGGGTACGAAGCACGGTGTCGGTATCGGGTACGACCACACTCGATTCAGAGGTGATGGCATCGTAGATCTGATCGGTCCGGTCGCCGCCGACGGCCCAGTTATTGCCGTCGGGTACCCCCAGCGCCGCATTGACCGGGGAAGTGGAGGCCGTCAGATCATTGGCCGGGATATTGAGCATCATGCCGAGCAGCGTCGATGAGTTCAGACCGATGATTTCGCCGCTGCCATCCTGATATGTCGGGCCCACGCGATTGGTGAAGCGCAACGTGGCACCGCTCGGGCCATCTTCATCAGGAAACTGCCCTGCATCGGCCAGGCTGTCGCCGAACACGATCATCGTGGAGTAAGGGGTGGGGGCCGCCAATGCCGGAGTGCAGGCCAAGGTAAAAAGACATGCCACCAGTGGCATGTGCAGTGATGTTCTGGTCATGGCAAAGACCCTTTTTATTGTTCTGTCACTGTAGGGACCCTAGCAAGCATCCCGGCGACTTCCAGAACTCAAAGGACTTACCGCCCAGTGGTGGTAGAACGAATCGAAAGGTTGGATGAATCTGTGTCGAAGCGTTTACAACGGCGTGTTTTCGGAGCAGATCGCGGCGGGTTCGCTTCAGTGCAAGACCCGCCGACCGGCTGGTTCTTCCATGTCAGGCGGCTTGATCCTGGGCAAGCGTATCCAGATAAGCCGCCAGTTCATGCAGGTACACGAAGGGATGTCCCTGACGTGTGCCGCCGGTGCGGTTGACCTTCAAAGCGATGCGCCCGGCGTTGATCTTGCGCAGCAGGTTGCGGTCGTTGGAAATGTGGGAAAAGTACCGTTCCCGGACAGCGCTCAGCGTCGGGCATGGGGTGGCGAATTCTTTGCGCAGCAGATCCAGAGTGTTGCTCATATGGGTTACTCCCTGTGGGTAAAGGTCTGAGTCATGTGCGTCTCTATTCCCAGGGACCATCTGGTCTTGAACCGTGTTGCGTACAAGGCGCGTTCATCTGTGATGAGAGACGTGAGGCAACAATACGATATGTATTTTGATTGTGCAATACGTTTTGTATTGTCATCTACATTTTGTATTTTCTTCGCTCTCACATTCGACGTACCAGGCGAGGTGGATCGTGTCGTTTGCGCTATCGCAGGTGAGGGTGACGCCTTCGGCCTCCATGAGTTGTTCCACGATCTGTGCCCAGTGCAGGCGCGATTCGCCGGGTTCCCGGCGTATGGATACCTGGTGCTCGATCTGCGCCCGGTCGCTGGTGATGAGTGCTTGAATACGTTGTGCCAATGCCAGATAGGCATCGTGCTGTGAAATATCAGGTATCCACACAGGCATGCTTTAATTCCTTTTTACTGTATGTGCATACAGTAATTCAGGTCTTTTTCCTACGCAACCGCGAAATGTGTCCGTCATATGCGTAACGAGCGGTGCAAATGCAGCGGACACAAAAAAGCCCCGAAAAGACGGGGCTCCTGTCTGAAAGGTGCGGGCTAGAGCCGCATGGTCATTTGCCTGATGACGCCGACCAGTTTGCAGTCCTCAGTGACGGGGATGATGGGGTAGGCAGGGTTCAAGGGTTTCAGGTAGTAGCGGCCAGCATCTTCGACCAGCTTCTTGAACGTGGCTTCGTTGCTCTCTGGAAGCTTGGCAATCACCAGTTTCCCGGGCGTTGGCTCAATGCCGGTATCGACCAGAATCAGCATGCCTTCCGGAATGCTCTGGCCTGCGGCGGCGGTCATGGAGTCGCCACGAACCACCAGCCAGAAGGCTCGCCCCTTGGCTTTGTAGTCGCTGAGTTCAACGGTATCCGAGAAACCGGCAGGGTAAGGTTCTACCGCCTCGTTCCAGCCTCCGGCCTCTACCCAACTGATCACCGGGTAGCGGTAGAAGCGCGAGGGCTGAACCGTAGGCGCAACGTTCTGTTGCCCTGCCTCACTGGAGGGAAGCGAAGTTTCAAGAAGAGGCAGTTCCAGTTCGCCCAAGAGCCGATTGATCACATCGATTTTCGGTTCGCGCTTGCCGTTCAGCCAATGCCCCACAGCACCTGGAGTCACGCCCATTCGTTCAGCCATGTCTTCCTGGCTGATTCCCTGGTTGTCCATGGCCTGTCTAGCGATTTCATACCATTTGTTCATGTGCGAAATACTACAGCCTGTATGGTTTTCAACAATCGACACAGTGTAGCCATTTATGATGGATTTTGAATACAAAATGTATTTAACTGTATAAATATACAGTTTTGCTGATGTTCATTCAGCATGGAGGAAGCACATGATCGATGAAGTCGAAGCCGTAATGATCAATTGGGGCGAGCAGCGGATGCGGCTCGGATTGGGTGGAGGATTGAGTAGCCCAATGGCCAGCATCATGGAATGGGGGGCTTATATCCCGCGACGCACGCCGGGCTCCAGGGCGCTGATCGGTAACGGGAGTGGCATGGATTACATCGGCAGCGAAGTCGAAGCGGCCATTGCAGAAATGTCCCGTGCCTCGGTCAAGAGCAGAGGCCCTGAATTGGCACAACTGGCGCAATACCGTTATGTCGATCTGCTACCCGTCCGCGAACAGATGCGCCTGCTGGGTATCAATGAAGGTGCCGACAGGACTTACCGGAACTGGCTGGACAAGCTGCACCGGCAAGTGTTCTCGATTCTGGCGACACGCAGTGAAAGTCGCAGTGGCAAGCATAAGCTGCAGGCCTCCTGATTCTCCCTCCCAAGCTCTTCTTATATACGCCTGCAACCCCCTTCCTGAGCTCCCCGCGTTATAGAGGGACATCGCTCCCTCACTTCAATACTCTTCGCGAATGAATTCGCTCCTACGCAGCCTGTAGGAGCGAATTCATTCGCGAAAAAAACCAACGCCATCCCACATTCTCCAGCCAGAAATCAGCAACGCTTTTTACCGTTCATCCGCCTCAATTGTTGATGTGTGGCTGAACTCAGGTCGAAGTCTGGTCGAACTCGACCCACCCCCAAAAAGGTCCTTTTCCTCCTTTCCGAACGGGGGTACAAAGGCACCACGATATGCGATTTGCGTCTGGGGACAGCCACTCGGAACGCGCAGTTGAACGCCACATGCAGACAGGTTCTGACCTTTTATTAAACCCGCCTCCGTGCGGGTTTTCTTTTTTGAAAAGGTCAGCGAAATACGGAGATTCATACCGATGCTGAAAGATTGCCGG